>JAZRZJ010000045.1:0-7712 GCA_045601285.1 Oscillospiraceae bacterium | reverse complement strand
TTTTAAGTGCTGTCGCTCATTAAGAATACGTGTTTGGTTTGTCCTTGTGTCTCATTATCCGAGCCAACAACAAAAAAGTCTACAGGTTTTTTGAAAAATTTTTTTCTTTTCTTCCGGTTATCCGCAGCGATCAACGGGATTAATTTCTTGTGTGATCGCTTTTTTTGTGATATAATTATTTTATAAGTCTATCAGAGGAGGAACCTCCCATGAAAACGAAAGAAGAACTGAACGCCCTCAAGGAAGAATATGAGTCTCTCAGCAGAAAGATTGGAGAACTCACTGATGACGAAATGGAACAGGTTACCGGCGGCATGAAGATCGTGGTTATCAAAGGTAGTAATCCATTTATGGAATCGAATAGCGGCAATGTTATCCAGGAAAGAGAAGAACGCCTTAGAGGCGGTTGGCTGGATCAGGGTAACCCGTGAATGAATGAATAATTTAAGAAACACCGGAAATGAGTGAATACCATGAAAACCAAAGAAGAACTGAACGCCCTCAAGGAAGAGGTTGAAACCTTGAACAAAACGCTCGCGGAGCTAAGCGAGGATGAACTGAAGCAGGTGGCAGGTGGCGGTGATAATCAATCTCGCGAGGAGAAGTGGTTTGAGTGAGCGCCCTGCTTTCGTAAAAACCGCCCCGTGAGATCTTCGCATCTGCCTCTGCAGAAGGCCCGCTGGCGTACTTTTACTTCGACTTACCTACCTCTACGCACCGTTACCTTCGACTTAGGCAAACCATGCATGGATTCGAAGCCGAGCGGAAGTGAATGACATGCCGGTGGCATGTCAGAGCCGCGAGGTGGCCCGCTCGCAAGCGGGCGAATCCATCTTCCTTAATCCCCCCTCAAGCTCCCCCCATGCAATTTCGGGGAGTTCGCAATAGCCGAAGAGGGATTCGAAAGGCGGCTCTTGGCAACATGCCGGTGGCATGTTGCAACCGCCGTGGCTTTTCCGCAGAAAAGCGAATCCATCTTTTCTATATCAAGGACATAAAGAGGACATGCGAAAGCATGTCCTCTTTTTTGGTGAGGGAACGCCTTCGGCGGATTTATTGAATTATGTTGAGGGGGAATAACCAATCCCCCCCTCGCAAAATGAGTTGCCTGAAAGAAATCTCTGTGCTAAAATGAAATATATCAGTTTTTGTCAGCAGCCTTTTCCCCTTGAAGCTCGTATAAAGAAATACAAGACTAAAGATAAGAAAACCAATGGAGGAAAACAAAAATGGAAAACAGAAAACTCAACGATCAGGAGCTTGAAAAAGTTGTCGGCGGTACCGAGGATACACAGAACACAGGCTCCCGCGGCAACGGCGTTATTCTTGTGACTGCCGAACTCTCTAATGCCGAGGAGCATAATGTCATAGCGGGCAGCGCAATGGACAAGTACGAGCTTGTTCTCTGATTTATTAGCTATAAAAGAACAGACAGCACATTTAATTTCAGGGACGCGGTACTGTATCGCAGCTTCGGTTTTAAGGAAAACGGAGAATTTTACGGCGATGAGGTCATTGCCATACGTCCATATAATTAATTAGTAAAGGAGAAACATCTCATGGCACCCATTGACGATTACAGCAGCAGCTGGCAGGATTTCGCCAGCACCATAAAGCCTGATGTTGATGTCGAAAAAAAGATAGTGCTTAAGAAAATCCGCCGTGACGGCTGCGATTTCGACGTTGACTACAAGGCCAATGCAGAGCACGATTCCGCAAAGCAGGTGGATAAGGGCAATCCCTATATCCGCAACTTCACCACTCAGATGCGCGCCTACAGCCCCGAGCTCAATGAGTTTTTCGATGATTTCGCCATTGATATCATCAAGCCCGACAGCATCAGCTGGGAAGAGGTCGAGGGCGGCATACAATACGAAACAAAATATCTCTGCCGCGGCATCATGAATCAGGAAAGCTACGAGCGCAATGTCCGCAAGGTTAAAATCAGCGGAAGGATGCTGTCCGACGGCATTATCGAGTTTACCATGTCAAACCTGGTCCTCGCCTGCGTTGTCATGGAGCTTCGCCAGATTCCCGCTCAGCCTGAGGCCACAGGTTTCCTGGGAAAACTTAAAAACAAGCTTAAAAAGTGAACTTCATCGTCACTCTGCACAAAGCAGGGTGACATTTTTATTTTGATTTGTGCAATTTTTATGCTTGACTTTGCCCATTTAAAGTACTATACTTTAAAACATCAAAGAACTTTGAAAGGAGTCCATGACATGTCAGAGAGCATTATTAAAACTGCACAGCCCGTTGTGGGTTCCTATTATTATTACGGTGAGGTCAGATATTATGCTGGCCCTTTTGTTCATGCCCGGATTCAGTAGCACCGTAATTATTGATTTGTAAATCAGCGGTTCTGTTTTCGGACAGAGCCGCTTTTGTTTTTGTCAATTTTTTATATTTAAGGAGATACCGAAATGAAAAAGAAACTTATCGCATTCCTTCTGGCAGCACTCATGGTGTTTGCACTGGCCGCCTGCGGCGGCGACAGCGGCAGCAAAGACGACGGCAAGTTCGTTGTCGGCGTATGCCAGCTCGTTCAGCACGAAGCACTTGATGCCGCAACCCAGGGCTTCGTTGATACTCTGAAAGCAGAGTTCGGCGATGACATTGAAGTCATTGAAAAGAACGCCTCCGGCGACCCTGCAAGCTGCACCACCATCTGCAACGATTTCGTTGCAAAGGGCGTTGATCTCATCATGGCAAACGCAACTCCCGCACTTCAGGCGGCAAATGCAGCAACCGGCGACATTCCCATTCTTGGCACCTCCGTCACCGAATACGGCTGTGCTCTCGGCATTGACGATTTCAGCGGTGTTGTCGGAACAAACATTTCCGGCACCAGCGACCTCGCCTCTCTCTCCGAGCAGGCTGCAATGTTCAAGGAATGGCTTCCCGACGTTAAGTCCGTGGGCATTCTCTACTGCTCCGCCGAGGCAAACAGCGCATACCAGGTAAAGGTCGTTTCCGCCGAGCTTGAAAAGATGGGCATTGATGTAACCGCATTTGCATTCACCGACTCCAATGACGTTGCCTCCGTAACTCAGAAGGCAGTTGACTCCTGCGACGCACTGTACATTCCCACCGACAACACCGCGGCATCTAACATCGAATCCATCGGCAACATTGTTCTTGAAGCAAAGATTCCCGTAATCACCGGCGAAAAGGGCACCTGTGCCGTATGCGGCATTGCAACTCTCTCCATTGACTACTACAATCTGGGCGTAACCACCGCCAACATGGCAATCAAGATCCTCAAGGGTGAAGCCGACATCTCCGAAATGGCAATTGAGTACGACGCAAATCCCGTCAAGATGTTCAACGCAGACGTATGCGACCAGCTTGGCATCACTCCCGTTGACGGCTACACTGCCATCGCCTGATTTCACTCCGC
The DNA here is from genome assembly GCA_045601285.1 of Oscillospiraceae bacterium. Taxonomy (GTDB): domain Bacteria; phylum Bacillota; class Clostridia; order Oscillospirales; family Oscillospiraceae; genus F23-B02. The sequence continues at coordinate 4,312 of JAZRZJ010000045.1, read as the reverse complement.
ATAGGGCTGAGGTACAGTTCACCTCAGCCCACGCGGTGCTATAAACAAGCAAAGTTTGAGGTAGTAAAGAATGAGCTTTTTCCAATCCTTTACCAATGCTCTTCCCGGCACCTGTGCGCAGGGACTTGCATGGGGCATTATGGCAATAGGTGTTTTTCTGACGTTCAGAATACTCGATGTGGCCGACCTTACGGTTGACGGTTCACTGGCAACGGGCGGCGCCGTCTGCGTTATGATGATGCAGGGCGGTACAGATCCCTGGGTGGCAATGCTGTGCGCATTTCTTGCGGGCATGGCGGCAGGCCTTGTAACGGGCATATTCCACACAAAGTGCGGCATTCCCGCTATCCTCGCAGGTATCCTCACCCAGCTTTCTCTGTATTCCGTCAATCTTCGCATAATGGAGGGCTGCGCAAATCAGCCCATAAACATCTTCAACTGCACACCTCTGGTATCACAGCGCAACCTGAGGGCTCCCGGTTTTGAGAACCCAATGGTTATTCTGCTTCTCATCACAGTTGCCGTAGTCATCGCTCTGTACTGGTTCTTCGGTACGGAAAAGGGCTGCTCGATCCGTGCAACCGGTGCAAATCAGAACATGGCACGCGCCCAGGGCATTAACACCAACTCAAACATTGTTCTCGGTCTTATGCTCTCCAACGGTCTTGTTGCTCTGTCGGGCGCACTCATTGCGCAGTATCAGGGTGCCGCCGACGTCAACATGGGACGCGGCGCAATCGTCATCGGTCTTGCGGCAGTTGTCATCAGCGAGGTGCTGTTCAGCAAAATCTTCCGCAACTTCGGTCTCAAGCTCTTCGCCGTTGCCATCGGCGCGGTTATTTACTACTTCGTTATCCAGCTGGCTCTGCAGCTTGGTCTCGAAACCAATGACCTCAAGCTCATCACAGCTCTCATCGTGGCAATGTTCCTTGCAATTCCCTTCTGGAAGTCAAGGCTTCAGTCCAGATTAGGAGGTGCTCGCCATGCTTGAACTTAAAAATGTAAGCAAGACCTTCAATCCCGGCACCGTCAACGCAAAGGTGGCTCTTGACGGGCTCAGCCTCACCCTGAACGACGGGGATTTCGTAACCGTCATCGGCAGTAACGGCGCGGGCAAATCCACCATGCTTAATGCCGTGGCAGGCGTATTTGAGATTGACAGCGGCAACATTCTCATCGACGGCAAGGACGTAACCCGTCTGCCCGAATTCAAGCGTGCCGCCTATCTCGGCAGAGTATTCCAGGACCCCATGATGGGTACTGCGCCCACCATGATGATCGAGGAAAACCTCGCCCTTGCCGCACGCCGCGGAAAGAGACGCGGGCTGAAATGGGGAATTTCCAACGCCGAGCGCGAGGAATACAGGCAGCAGCTCAAGATTCTCGGTCTCGGTCTTGAGGAACGCCTCAGCGCAAAGGTCGGACTGCTGTCGGGCGGTCAGCGTCAGGCGCTGACTCTGCTCATGGCTTCAATGGAAAAGCCCAAGCTTTTGCTCCTTGACGAGCACACCGCCGCCCTTGACCCCAAGACAGCCGCAAAGGTTCTTGAAACCACGGATAAAATCGTTGAGGAAAACCACCTCACGACGCTAATGGTAACCCACAACATGAAGGACGCCATTGCCCACGGCAACCGTCTTATCATGATGGACTCCGGCAAGGTCATTCTCGACATCTCCGGCGAGGAGAAGAAAAAGCTCACGGTGCCGCAGCTTCTGGAAATGTTCAGCAAGGCCGGCGGCAGCAACGAGGTGAACGACAAGATGATCTTGTCATAATAATGAAGTTTTCGGTTTTCTTTCCTATTTATATTAAGAACAGTCCCTGGGGCTTTGCGCCTTACGGCAGACGTGCGGTGGCGGAACAGGCGAGCCTGTTCCCTACTGTGGTACGGATGTCATTTTTGGGCGTAGGGAACGGTCTTGACCGTTACAAACGCACAGCACCCCCATAGCTGTCATTCTGAGCGAAGCGAAGAATCTCCCTGTTCGTTGGGGATTCTTCGTCGCAAGCTCCTCAGAATGACAGTTCTTTTGTTGCGGAGTACATCCAATCCTGTCATTCTGAGCGAAGCGAAGAATCTCCCTGCTCGTTGGGGATTCTTCGTCGCAGGCTCCTCAGAATGACAGGTGGGCTTAGCGTTCATGGGTCGTAACAGGCGAGCCTGTTCCCTACTGTGCTGCCGATGGTAGTTTTTAGCTGGAAATTTTTCGTCCGGACAAAATAACAAAAATTCGGTAATGTTGTCGCATTGCCGGATTTTTTTATGAAGTATGGGCGAAAAGAGCCGACCAAAACCCGTTAATCTCTATGGCGCTCCGCCCCTGGGCTATTCTTTTTATCTCTCCAGCTCCTCCCCGAATGCTGTCTCACAGCCCATGAGCTGCGCTGTTTCCATGCGGTCAAGACTGCTGACAAGACTGTCAAAGCACTCTCCGCACACCCAGCCGCCATCATGCCAGCGATAAATCTCCTCCCAGGAAAAGATTATTTCACCGCATTCACGGCATCTCAGCTTATTATTCATTCGCAATTCTCCTTACACGATAATTTATGCAATTGCGTTATCTGTTTTAGATAATATACGCATTCGCATAATTTGTCAATAGCAATTCGTGTATTTCATAACCTGCATGATAAATATTCACATGCAGCAGGGCAAAATTGTTAAATTTGAACGAAATGGGCAAAATAATTTAGCAATTCTCACAATTGTGATTTTCGTCCAATAGGACTAAAATTTGAATGATGGGTCAATATCGACTGTATGTCGGTAGTTCCCAAATAATAGTTTTCAAAAATTTTTTCATAGGAGAGAAAAAGCAATGATCACTAACGAGTATCTTAGCAGAGTTCTCGCTGACGTTAAGCAGCGCGATCCCAACCAGCCCGAGTTCCTTCAGGCAGTTGAAGAAGTTTTCGAGAGCCTTCAGCTCGTCGTTGACAAGCATCCTGAATGGGAAAAGGCCGGCCTCATCGAGCGCTTCGTTGAGCCTGAGCGTATGATTATGTTCCGCGTTCCCTGGGTTGACGACAACGGTGTTACCCACGTAAACCGCGGCTACCGCGTACAGTTCAACTCCGCAATCGGCCCCTACAAGGGCGGTCTCCGTTTCCACCCCTCTGTAAACCTTTCCGTTATCAAGTTCCTCGGCTTCGAGCAGATTCTTAAGAACTCCCTGACCACTCTCCCCATGGGCGGCGGCAAGGGCGGCTCCGACTTTGACCCCAAGGGCAAGTCCGATGCAGAAATCATGCGCTTCTGCCAGAGCTTCATGACCGAGCTCTACCGTCACATCGGCCAGTTCACCGATACTCCCGCAGGCGACATCGGTGTCGGCGCACGTGAAGTCGGCTACATGTACGGCCAGTACAAGAAGATCGTTGACCGCTTCGAAGGCGGCGTTATCACCGGCAAGGGCCTCACCTACGGCGGTTCTCTCGCACGTACCCAGGCTACCGGCTTCGGTATCTGCTACTTCTCCGACGAAGTTCTTAAGTACAACGGCAAGTCCTTCGAGGGCCAGGACGTTATCGTTTCCGGTTCCGGCAACGTTGCACAGTACTGCGCACAGAAGTGCTACGAGCTCGGCGGCAAGGTCGTTGCAATGAGCGACTCCGCAGGCTACATCTACGATCCCAACGGCATCAACCTCGACGTTCTGTTTGACATCAAGCAGAAGAGAAGAGCTCGCATCTCCGAGTACGCAAAGGAAGTTCCCGGTTCCACCTATGTTGAAGGTTGCAAGAACATCTGGGAAGTAAAGTGCGACATCGCAATGCCCTGCGCATCTCAGAACGAGATGGACGAGGAAGGCGCAAAGAAGGTTATCGCAAACGGCGCATTCGCAGTATTCGAGGGCGCAAATATGCCTCTGACTCCCGGCGCAATCAATGCAGTCCGTGAAGCAGGCCTCCTCTACACTCCCGGCAAGGCATCCAACGCAGGCGGCGTTGCAACCTCCGGTCTGGAAATGAGCCAGAACTCCATGCGTTACAGCTGGACCTTCGAAGAAGTTGACGAGAAGCTCCATGGCATCATGAAGCAGATCTTCCAGGCTTGCCTGAAGGCTTCCATCGAGTGCGGCTGCCCCGGCGACATGATGCTGGGCGCAAACGTTGCAGGCTTCCTGAAGGTTGCCGAAGCAATGATGGCACAGGGTGTTGTCTGATCCAAGACTCTAACCGAATAACAAAAAGAGAGTACCGAAAGGTACTCTCTTTTTTCTTATTGCAGCCCAAATGATGATTGTCATTCTGAGAAGCGATGCGACGAAGAATCCCCCTTATTTATATGAGATTCTTCGCTTCG
>JAZRZJ010000044.1:0-31594 GCA_045601285.1 Oscillospiraceae bacterium | reverse complement strand
GAGAAAGGCATAACCACAGGCTATGCTGACGGAACCTTCCGTCCCAACGATAATTGTACAAGATGGGCAGTAGTGCTCTTTATGTACAGAGATATGGCATAATCAAAAGAACAAGCACCCTTAGGGGTGCTTGTTCTTTTGCTATTACGTTTTCAGCTAATTGGATCTTTTATAGTATAAGCCCGTACTTTTCCGCGAGTGGCAGAAGCTCTTCATCTCCGAGAGTACCATCGTATATCGCCGTGCCCTGATATGCACGGAGGGCCTTTTCCAGCAGGACAGCGTCATTGCATATAAGGCAGAGAGGATTTCTTATGCCGTACTGAACATCGGAGAAAATCGCTACATCCTCCAAAGTCTCGATAACGATACCGAGTATCCAGTCCTCCTCCAGCTCACAGATATTATCCTCCAGCTCGTCATCACAGGCAAATTCCTGTATGCCGTTCAGGGCAGGATCCAGCATAAACAGCTCTTTTTCCGTTGCGCAGGGGAAAAGCTCTGTCGGCTTCGGGGCGGGTGCCTTGACACTCACGCCGTCAAGAGCTTTTTTTATGGCTGCGATATAAGCCTCGTCGCTGCCGCAGCAGGCTCCGAAAATACTCGCTCCCGCTTCGGCAAGGGCGGGAATATAGCCGGCAAAGGTGTCGGCATCTACGGTGAATACCGTCTTGCCGTCCACGGCCTCGGGCAGTCCGGCGTTGGGCTTGGCAATAAGAGGGATATACGCATACTCAAACAGCCGCTTTATCTGCGGGAGCATTTCCGCGGGACCCACCGAGCAGTTGAGCCCAAAGGCATCGACACCCATGCTCTGCATTATCTGCAGCGCCGCGCACACATCGGTACCCATCATGGTTTTGCCGTTTTCATCGCAGGAGAAGCTCACGAATACGGGCTTCGTGCTGACTTCCTTTACCGCCAGCACTGCTGCTCTCGCCTCCGCGATATTTGTCATCGTCTCAATAACGAAGATATCGACTCCGGCATTCTCCAGCGCCTGCGCCTGCTCAAGATAGATACCGTAGAGCTCCTCAAAGCTCATGTCGCCCATGGGATAGAGCATACCGCCTGTGGAGGATATATCACCGGCAACGAGAGCTTTGCTGCCGGCAGCCTTTTTGGATATGCCCACAAGGGACTTATTATAATTTGCCACCTCGCTGAAGATGCCGTGATTTTCCAGCACGGCGGAGCTTGCGCCGAAGGTGGGTGCGTAGATCACCTGCGAGCCCGCATCAACGTAGACCCTCTGTATGTTCTCGCAGATCTCCGGATGCTCAAGCACCCATTTTTCAGGGCAGCACCCGGGTGTAAGCCCCTTTTTCTGAAGCTGTGTACCCATTGCGCCGTCAAGGAGCAGCGGAAAAGTTATATTCATCGTCATACCTCCGGAAAAGTCATTTCGTCAACGAAACGGTCATTGAATTTTTTGTGAGATGAAAGCTCTATGTAGCGGCATTTGCTTTTTATGTCGCTGAGCGTTTTGCGCGATATCGGGTCGAGCAGAGCCCGTTCCGCTCCCGCAAGGCTGGTGTTTCCGGCTGTTTTTATCCTGCCGAGCATTTCCTCGGGCAGCATACCGATCCTCACCGCGCTTTCGGGACGCAGACGGTTGCCGAAGCCTCCCGCAAGATACAGCGAGTCAATATCGCCGAAGCTAAGTCCCTCCGACTCTGTGAGGATACGTATCCCCGCCGCAACAGCCGCCTTTGCAAGCTGGAGCTGACGGATATCGCGCTGGTCGATATACACCCTGTCTGTGAGATAAAACACCGCGTCACCGTCCTCGTTTTCCTCCAGACAGCCGCTTTCGTCTATATAGCCCAGCTCCAGCAGACACGCCGCGAGATCGAGAAGTCCCGAGCCGCAGATGCCTGCCGCCTCGCCGCCGCCGAGCACCTCGTAGCTCAAACCGTTGTCTGTCAGCCATACCTTATTAATGGCACCGTTTGCCGCCGGCATACCGCAGCTTATCCCAGCGCCTTCAAATGCAGGTCCCGATGCCACGGCGCAGGTGACAAAGCCCTCCGGACTGCCCAGCGCCATCTCGCCGTTGGTGCCGACATCGATGAAGAGCGACCTGCCGGGCTTTTCGTGCAGACCGGTGCCGAGAAGACCTGCCGTTATATCACCGCCTACATATCCCGCAACACAGGGCGCGAAATAAATCGGAATTTTCCCGAGCGTAAAGCACCTGCCGTCATCAAAGTACGAGGCGGGCTTATAGGGAGCCGCAGCGATGCTATTCGGTGAGATACCGGCAAAAATATGCTGCATCACCGTGTTTCCTGCGAGAAAAATTTCTATTATATCCGATGGAGAGATGTCATTTTCCCTGCAAAGCCCGTCGAGCATATCGCTTATCTGACTGCGTATCGCTTCGGAGAGTACCGCGAGACCGCGGGAATTATCCATACAATAGCCTATGCGCGTTATCACGTCCGCTCCGAAGCTCTTCTGAGCGTTCCAACGGCTTGCGCTTCCGAGTCTCTTTCCGTCAGAGAGATCAAACAGCGAGACTGCCACGGTGGTGGTGCCGAGATCAACGGCAGCGCCGAAGCCGCTTCTGCCCGCTTCGGTAAAAACGCTCTCCGTTGTGGAATTCCAGGAGAGGTCCGCGCTGCAATCGGACAGATAGACCGTGCAGTCGCCATCGGGGACGACACCGCAGGCAAGGACACTCTCGGGACCGCTGCCCCTGTCCAGCAGCACCCTGCACTTGCCGCAGAGCCCGTGACCGCCGCAGGGTGCGTCGACAGAAAAGCCCTGTCCCCGCAGAAGCTCCAGGAGATTAGCTCCAGGAGCAAAAAAGCACTCTTTTTTCTCCCCGTTATTGTATATTGTGATTATTGACATGGCAACGACCTGTTTTATATAATAGATTAAATTATTTATTACTAAATAAAATTATTCTACACGCAAAGTGCTGATTTTACAAGATGGATTGGATAAAACTTGCCAAAGCCGCCGGCTTTGAGGACGCCTGCCAACTGAATACGGACAGTCTCCGTGTACTGCCTGAGGTGCGGGATATGTGTGCGGCGGACAAATGCCGGGCATACGGCAGAAGCTGGGCATGTCCTCCCGCCTGCGGTAGTCTTGAACACTGCGCAAAGAGGCTCGCATCATATTCACACGGCATTCTCGTGCAGACTGTGGGTGAGCTTGCGGACGAATTTGACCTTGAGGGCATTGCTGCGGCACAGAGACTGCACGCCCGCCGCTTTGAAACGCTGGCAAGACAGATGCGCCGTCTTGTGCCGGACTGCCTGCCGCTATGTGCCGGAACCTGTACACGCTGCGAGGTCTGCACCTACCCCGACAAGCCCTGTCGCTATCCGGGGAAACGCCTGTCCTCCATGGAGGCATACGGACTTTTGGTCAGCGAGGTATGCAGCGCCTCCGGTATGCCGTATTACAGAGGCAGGAATACCATCACATTTACATCGTGCGTATTATACTAAACGAAGCAAATACAGAAAAGGGAGGTCCTGACAAAATGACCGCAAAAGAAATATTCCTTGAAATGCTGAAGCCCGACGGAAAACCCGAAAGACAGCTCATGCAGTATGAAGCTCTTGAGCTCTGGCGCTTTGACCCCGTGAACGCTTATCTCGGTGCGGGTGTTGCTCCCGGAAAAACGGTAAAAAACCGCTGGGGAGTCACAGTATCGTGGCCTGCCGGCCACCCCGGTCAGCAGCCCATCACCACCGATGAGCTCAAGGTGCTGAAGGATATCACCCGCTGGCGCGATTACGTCACCGTTCCCGATGTTGAGAGCAACTGTCAGGAGGGCTGGGAGGAATGCGTTGCGCAGGCAAGAGCCGTCTGCGGCGAGGAAAAGCTTCTGTGTGCCACGTCCTTCACGGGCATTTTTGAGCAGTGCCATTTCCTCATGGGCTTTGCCGATACACTGACCAACCTTGTGGAGCATCCCCGGGAGATGCACGAGCTTATTGACTGCATCTGCGAGTTCAAGCTCAAGACCATGAAGCTTTTCTGCGAGAAAATGCACCCCGACGCCGTCTTCTTCCACGACGACTGGGGTACAAAGACCCAGCTTTTCATGAGCCCGGAAATGTGGCGTGAGTTCTTCAAGGAGCCCTACAGAAAAATATACAGCTATATTCGCTCACAGGGCGTTATCGCCATACATCACGCCGACTCCTATCTTGTGCCAATCATTGAAGATATGGCGGAAATCGGCATTCAGTGCTGGCAGGGCGTTCTGCCGGAGAACAACATACCCGAGCTGCAGGAGCGTCTTGCGGGCAGAATGATCCTCATGGGCGGCATCGGCGCTGCCATTGATACGCCCGATTCCACCGAGGAGCAGATACGCGAATATGTAAGCAAAGCACTCAATGCCTGCTGCCCCGGAGGACACTTCATTCCCTCCATTACCTACGGTCTTTCCGGCACGATCTTTCCCCATGTGGATCCCATCATCAACGATGAGATAAGAAAGTACAACACCGCGGCGCATATGCCGAAGCGCAGCGTCCCCGTTGTAAGACGCATGGCGAGAGCCTCTGCCGCACCTGCCGTATCGGAGACAGATGCAGCGGAAAACACTGTCTGCGCCATAAAGACGGCACTGATCAAAGGTCAAAAGAAAAAGGTGGTTTCTCTCGTACAAAAGGCTCTTGACGAGGGCAGCTCTGCAGCCGAGATTTTAAACGACGGTCTTTCCGCAGGCATGCAAAAGCTCGGTGAGGATTTCTCAGCCGGCAAAGCCTTTGTGCCGGAGATGCTCATGGCCGCCAAGTGCATGAACGAGGCGATGCCTATTCTCAAGCCTCTGCTTGCCGCAAACGACACAAAGGTGAGCGGCAGAGCCGTTATGGGTACGGTCAAGGGCGACCTGCACGATATCGGCAAGAACATTGTCAGAATCATGTTCGAGGGCAGCGGCATAGAGGTCATTGACCTCGGTGTTGACACAAGTGCCGAGGATTTCGTGCGTGTTGCTAAGGAGCAGAACTGCAGCCTCATTGCCTGCTCTTCACTGCTGACCACCTCCATGAACGAAATGGCGAGAGTAGTTGAGCTGGCGAAGACCGAGGGCATCAGGGACAGCGTCACGATCATGATCGGCGGTGCCCCCATAACCCAGGAATTCTGCGACGCCATAGGCGCAGACTTCTGCACTCCCGATGCGGCAAGCTGCGCAAGAAAGGCAGTAGAGCTGCTGTCAGGAAAGTAATTCATGCATATCGCCTGTATATGCTGTAACAAACAAGGTGTAAAAACCCCAAATTCTGTCATTGCCACACCAGTGCGTACACTGGTGTGGCAATCCGTTTCCTCTCATGACCCCCTTGCCTAAAGGGAGCTGTCAGCGAACTGACTGGGAGATTTCTTTGAGGTAATAGGTAATAGCGAATAGTGGAGAAGTGTGCTTCGCGACGTAGGTGGGGCTTGCTCACACGGCCCAAGCTCGATTTGTTCGACTTTTCCGTTGACATATGAAGCCAACTATGCTATTATCATGAAAACATCTTTAAGACGATACTGTGATATCGGCAAGATTGCAATACCGCACCGCCGCGTGGAAGCGGCTGTATTTTTGCGCGTCCTTGCCGATCGGCAGGGGCTTTTTCTTTGCAGAAAGGAGTGCGGTATGAACGCACCGGAATTTACGATATTCGCACCTGCGGACGTTGCTTCCTTTGAGGAAAACGTCCGTTCCTTCGTATCCTCTTCTAAGGCTTTAAAAGCTTTTGATTTTTCCCGATATAGTGTTTTTCCCGGCTTTTGCGATGTGCATGTTCATTTTCGCGAGCCGGGTTTTTCTTATAAAGAGACAATCCGAAGCGGCTGTGAGGCGGCAGCGCACGGAGGATATACTGCCGTCTGTACCATGCCGAACCTTGATCCCGTGCCGGACAGCGAGGAGCATCTTCGTGCGCAGACCGATATAATAGACCGCGACGCAAGCATACGTGTATATCCCTACGCCGCCATTACCGAGGGTGAAAAAGGTGAACGCCTTGTCAATATGGAGCGCATGACGGCGGCTGTCGCTTTCTCCGATGACGGAAAGGGCGTGCAGAGCGAGGCAATGATGCGCGAGGCCATGATAAGAGCCAAAGCCCTCGGTAAGATAATATCCGCTCACTGTGAGGACAACTCTCTCCTTCACGGCGGATACATACACGACGGCGCTTATGCCGCTGCCCACGGTCACCGGGGTATCTGCTCCGAGAGCGAATGGGGTCCCATTGCCCGTGATTTGAAGCTTGCAAGGGAAACCGGCTGTGCCTACCACGTGTGCCATATCTCCACAAAGGAAAGCGTGGCGCTTATCCGCAGGGCGAAGGCCGAGGGTGTAGACGTCACCTGCGAGACAGGACCGCATTACCTGCTTCTCGACGAGAACGATCTGAAAGAAGACGGACGCTTCAAGATGAATCCGCCCCTGCGCTCAAGGGAAGACCGCGAAGCACTTTTGGAGGGGCTGTGCGACGGCACCATCGACATGATCGCCACCGACCACGCGCCGCACAGTCAGGAGGAAAAAGCGAAAGGACTTGAACACAGCGCCTTCGGCATCGTGGGACTGGAAACGGCGTTTCCGCTTCTGTATACGAAACTGGTGAAGCCCGGCATCATAAGCATTGACCGCCTTGTAGAGCTTCTGGCAACCAAACCCCGTGAGCGTTTCCGTATCCCGCTGGGAACTGACTTTTCCCTTTGGGATCTTAATGAGTCTTATACCATTGATCCGCTTGATTTTGCCTCCATGGGACGCGCCACACCCTTTGAGAGCGTGGAGGTGTACGGCCGCTGTGCAGCGACGGTCTGCGGCGGAGAGATCGCATATATCCGAAAGTGAGGAAGAAAAAATGGCAAAACGTACAGACATCAAAAAGGTTTTAATCATCGGCTCAGGTCCCATCGTCATCGGACAGGCGGCGGAGTTTGATTACGCGGGCACACAGGCGTGTCTGGCACTGAAGGAAGAGGGCTATGAGGTCATACTCTGCAACTCCAACCCGGCCACCATCATGACCGATACTTCCATCGCAGACAAGGTCTACATGGAGCCGCTGACCCTTGAATACATAGCCAAAATTCTGCGCTACGAGCGTCCGGATGCCATCGTGCCGGGCATCGGCGGTCAGACGGGGCTTAATCTCGCCATGCAGCTGGAGAAAAAGGGTGTTTTGAAGGAATGCGGCGTGGAGCTTCTCGGCACAAGCAGCGAGAGCATCGAACGTGCGGAGGATAGAGAACTGTTCAAGGAGCTGTGTCAGTCCATCGGCGAGCCGGTGATCCCCTCCGAGATAACCTACGATCTTGATCAGGCAAGGGCAGCGGCTCAGCGTATCGGTTATCCCGTTGTTCTTCGACCTGCCTTTACCCTTGGCGGCACCGGCGGCGGCTTTGCCGACAACGAGGAAGAGCTGGTTGAGATTGGCATGAACGCCTTTAAGCTTTCGCCCGTGCATCAGGTGCTTATCGAAAAGAGCGTAAAGGGATATAAGGAAATAGAGTTTGAGGTCATGCGAGACTCCAACGACACCGCCATCACCATCTGCGGCATGGAAAATGTGGACCCTGTGGGAGTGCATACCGGTGACTCCGTTGTTGTTGCGCCCATTCTGTCTCTGAACGATCACGACTTGAAAATGCTCAACGACAGCGCCATCAAAATTATACGCGAGCTGAAGATATCCGGCGGCTGCAACGTGCAGTTTGCGCTAAATCCCACGTCCAGCGAATACTTCCTCATTGAAGTCAACCCCCGCGTATCCAGATCCTCGGCGCTTGCATCGAAGGCCAGCGGCTATCCGATAGCCCGCGTCACAGCTAAAATCGCGCTGGGTATGGCACTGGAGGAGATACCCGTTGCCGGCGGTACCGCAGCCATCGAGCCGAGACTTGACTACATCGTGGCAAAGTTCCCGCGTTTCCCCTTTGATAAATTCCCCATGGCGCCCAATACCCTCGGCACTCAGATGAAGGCCACAGGTGAGGTTATGGGCATCGGCTCAACGCTGGAGGAGTGCTTCCTCAAGTCCGTTCGTTCGCTGGAGACCGGCGTGTGCCATTTCAGCATGGCAAAGTTTGACAGCATGAGCGACGAGCTGCTGTGCGACTACATCAGCCAGTTCCATGATGACAACATATACGCGATAACGGAGCTTCTGCGCCGCGGCATGACTGTGGAGACGCTGCATGAGCTCACTCAGATCACGGAGCTGTTTCTGGAAAGTCTGGAAAAGATCGTGGACATGGAGAGCCAACTCACAAACCGCGTAAACGATGTGAATGTCCTGAGGGAAGCCAAGATCATGGGCTTTTCCGACAAATACATCGCTTCGCTCTGGAATCTGAGCGAGGTGGAGGTATATGAAAGACGCAAGGCAAAGGGCATAGTCCCCGTGTTCAGAATGGTAGACACGCTCCACACCGGAGCCTACATCGCCTATCTCTATTCGTCCTACAGCGGAGAAAACGCCTCACGCCTGACTGACAAGAAAAAGATTGTTGTTCTCGGTGCCGGTCCAATCCGTATAGGGCAGGGCGTGGAGTTCGATTACTCCACCGTCCATGCCGTGCAGACCATTCGCCGTGCCGGCTATGAGGCAATCATCATAAACAACAACCCCGAGACCGTCTCTACGGACTATACCACTGCAGACAAGCTCTACTTTGAGCCGCTGACCCCGGAGGATGTCATGGCCATTATCGACTATGAGAAGCCCGAGGGCGTCGTTGCATCTCTCGGCGGTCAGACCGCCATCAATCTGGCTGCACCCCTGATGGAGCGCGGTGTTAAGATAATCGGCACGGATTGCGCCGCAATCGACAAAGCGGAAAACCGCGACAGCTTTGAAAAGATACTGCTTGACCTCAACATTCCTCAGCCCAAGGGCATGGCGGTGACGAACATAGAAGATGGCGTGAAGGCGGCGGAGGAGATCGGTTATCCCGTGCTGGTGCGCCCCAGCTTCGTGCTGGGCGGACGCGCAATGGAGATCGTGGCAAATGAGACCATGCTACGCCAATATCTCAAGACCGCTGTGGCGATAGATGAGGACAAGCCTGTGCTGGTTGACAAGTATATTCAGGGGCGCGAGGTGGAGATCGACGCGATCTGCGACGGACGTGACGTGTTCGTACCCGGCATCATGGAGCTTGTTGAGCGCACGGGCGTGCATTCCGGCGACTCAATCAGCGTCTATCCCGCTTTCTCGATATCCAACAAGGTAAAGGGGATCATTCTGCAATACGCAAAAAAGCTGGGACTCGGCATCGGCATCGTGGGTCTTTACAATATTCAGTTCATTGTGGACAAGGAAGACAATGTCTATATCATCGAGGTAAATCCCCGTTCCTCCCGGACGGTACCCTTTCTCTCCAAGGCGACGGGCTTCTCTCTCGCGGACATTGCCACGGAGGTAATTCTGGGCAAGAGCCTCAAGGAGCAGGGCATCTTCGATCTCTATCCCGAAGAGAAAAAACGCCACTACGTGAAGGTACCGGTGTTCTCCTTCAACAAAATCAAGGGGCTGGATGCCTATCTTTCCCCGGAAATGAAATCAACCGGCGAAGCCATCGGTTACGATGCAAAGCTCTCCCGCGCCATGTATAAGGCGATGCAGGCCGGCGGCATGAAGCTGCAAAATTACGGCACGGTACTGGTCACGCTCGCGGACGAGGACAAGGAGGAGGCGCTGTCGCTGGTGCGCCGCTTCTACGATATGGGCTTCAATATCGAGGCCACCGCAGGCACGGCGAGCTTCCTCAAAGCCCACGGTGTACGTACCCGCGTGCGCGGCAAGATAAGCGACGGAAGCAGCGAGATCCTCGACTCTATACGCAGCGGCTACGTCAGCTACATAATCAACACCCGTTCCCTGCACTCCGGCGTTCATCTGGACGACGGTATTGCCATACGCCGCTGTGCCACGGAAAACAATGTAACCATCTTCACCTCTCTTGACACAGTGCGCGTTCTGCTGGAGGTGCTGGAGGAGACTACGCTGACCATCTCCACCATCGACGCCTGATAAGGAGTCAATATGAAACAGGAAATTTTCACGATACTGGAAAACCGTCAGTTGACACCCTATGTGTACCGAATGAGTCTCGGCGGCGACGTATCCGCCGTCACCGTTCCGGGACAGTTTGTAAATATTCGTGTGGACGGAAAGTTCCTCCGCCGTCCTGTCTCGGTCAGCGACTGGGACGATGCAAGCCTCACGATTCTGTACAAGGTCGTAGGGCAGGGAACGGAGGCTATGGCGGCAATGCGTCCCGGGCAGAAGCTTGATGTGCTGACTGGACTGGGCAACGGCTTCGATATTTCCGGAGACTGTAAAGCACCGCTGCTCATCGGCGGCGGCATCGGTTTATCTCCGCTTGTGCGTCTGGCAAAGGAGCTTGTGAAAGCGGGTAAGATCCCGACGGTAATCCTCGGCTTTAACACGTCGGAGGAGGTCTTCGGTGCGAAGGAATTCAAAGCACTCGGCTGTCCTGTCACCGTGTCCACCGTGGACGGAAGCTGCGGCGTAAAAGGCTTCGTCACTGACGCGATGCAGGGGCTTGTCTATGATTATTTCTACGCCTGCGGTCCGGAGCCCATGCTCAAAGCGGTGTATACCGCATCGAAAACGGACGGACAGCTTAGCTTTGAAGCACGCATGGGCTGCGGCTTCGGAGCCTGTATGGGCTGCAGCTGCAAGACCGTCACGGGCTATAAACGCATTTGCAGGGAGGGTCCGGTGCTGCGAAAGGAGGAGATCCTATGGGACGCCTGAATGTAAACCTCTGCGGCATAGAGCTGGATAACCCCGTCATTCCCGCCAGCGGAACCTTCGGCTACGGCTATGAGTTTGCGGAGCTTTATGACATCAACTGCCTCGGGACCTTCTCCTTCAAGGGTACGACCCGCGAGGCCCGCTTCGGCAACCCCACACCGCGCATCGCGGAGTGCACCGCCGGTATGATCAACGCCGTCGGTCTTCAAAATCCCGGCGTAGACAAGGTCATTGCGGAGGAGCTTCCGAAGCTGTCAAAATGTTTTCATAAGCCGGTGATGGCGAATGTCAGCGGCTTTTCCGTGGACGATTACGCCTATACCTGCGAAAAGCTGGATACCTGCGCACAGATAGGCTGGCTTGAGGTCAATATAAGCTGCCCGAATGTCCACGGCGGCGGTATGAGCTTCGGCACCGACCCGAAAGCCGCGGCGGAGGTCACGAAGGCGGTGAAGGCTGTGACGAAAAAGCCCGTCATCTTAAAGCTGACCCCGAACGTGACGGATATAGTCTCCGTTGCAAAAGCCTGCGTTGATGCTGGCGCGGACGGCATCAGCCTTATTAACACCATGCTCGCCATGCGCATTGACCTACGGACGAAAAAACCGGTCATCGCCAATACAATGGGAGGCTTTTCCGGACCGGCAGTGTTTCCCGTAGCACTGAGAATGGTGTATCAGGTGGCACACGCGGTGGACGTGCCGGTCATTGGCATCGGCGGTGTTTGCAGCGCGGAGAACGTGATAGAAATGATGCTTGCCGGTGCCACGGCGGTGGAGATAGGCGCGGCCAATCTTACGCAGCCGTATATCTGCCGGGACATAGTTCAAAAGCTGCCGTGGGTCATGGATAAATACGGCATAGAGAATCTGAAGGATATCATCAAAGGAGCATGAATATGGGAAAAGACGTGATCGTGGCCTGCGACTTTGCAAGCGGCAGAGATACGCTGGCCTTTCTGGATAAATTCGCGGGCAAAAAGCCCTTTGTGAAAATCGGTATGGAGCTTTTTTACGCCGAGGGACCGCAGATCGTGCGCGAGCTGAAGCTGCGCGGGCATAAGATATTCCTCGACCTCAAGCTCCATGACATTCCCAATACCGTGAAAAAGGCCATGGCGGTGCTCTCTGGGCTGGACGTGGATATCTGCAACCTCCACGCTGCCGGAACGAAAGCCATGATGGAAGCAGCGCTTGAGGGGCTGACCCGTCCGGACGGAACGCGCCCGCTGCTCATCGCGGTGACACAGCTTACCTCCACGGATCAGCAGACCATGGAGCGCGACATACTTATAGAAAAGCCGCTGGAGGAGGTCGTGATGCACTACGCAAAGACCGCGAAGGACGCGGGACTGGACGGCATCGTCTGCTCACCGAGGGAGGCGGGAAGCGTTCACGAGGCGTGCGGAAATGACTTTCTGACGGTAACGCCCGGTGTTCGCTTTGCGGAAAATGACACGGGCGATCAGAAGCGGGTGATGACACCTGCACAGGCAAGGATGATCGGCTCGGACTATATCGTGGTGGGACGTCCCATCACTGCGGCGGCTGACCCCGTAGCAGCGTACGAGCGCTGCCTTGCGGAGTTTGTGGATTGAGAGGGAAAGATATGAATACAATGAAAACGAAAATTGCAGAAGACCTGCTGTCCATCGGTGCGGTTTTTCTCAGACCTGAGGAGCCGTTCACCTGGGCAAGCGGCATCAAAAGCCCCATCTACTGTGACAATCGCCTGACTCTCACCTCGCCGGCTGTGCGCTCGGACATAGAGAACGGTCTGGCGGAGCTTGTAAAAACGCAGTACCCCGATGCAGAGGTGCTCATGGGAACCAGCACTGCCGGCATCGCCCACGCCGCGATCACGGGACATATACTCGGTCTGCCCATGGGCTATGTGCGCTCCGGTGCAAAGGATCACGGACGTCAGAATCGCATCGAGGGCAAGCTCCTGCCCGGGCAGAAGGTTGTGGTGGTGGAGGATCTGATCTCCACCGGCGGCAGCGTCATCGAGGTAGTGGACGCTTTGCGCGAGGCGGGAGCGGTCGTGCTCGGCATCGTGAGCATATTCACCTACGGCATGGAGAAAAGCCGCGTGCGCCTTGCAGCTGCCAAGGTGGAGAACACCAGCCTCACGGACTTTGACACCGTGGTGGAAACGGCGGCGGAATGCGGTTATATAAGGCACGAGGACAAGGCGCGTCTGCTCGCCTTCCGGCAAAATCCCTCGGACGAAAGCTGGATCACGGGAGGCTCGAAATGAGACATCTTATGGATATCCTTGACCTCTCTGTCGATGAGCTGCGGGATATGATAGCCTGTGCCGAGGACATAATCGAAAACCCCGGAAGCTATGCGGAAAGCTGCCGCGGCAAGAAGCTGGCGACTCTGTTTTTTGAGCCCTCCACGCGCACACGCCTTAGCTTTGAGGCGGCGATGCTGGAGCTGGGCGGAAGCGTCATCGGTTTCTCGGAGGCTAGCAGCTCCTCCGCAGCCAAGGGCGAGAGCGTTTCGGACACTGCCCGCGTTGTCGGCTGTTATGCCGACATCATTGCCATGCGTCACCCCAAGGAGGGAGCACCGCTGGTGGCAGCGGGCAAGGCAGGCATACCCGTCATAAACGCCGGTGACGGCGGTCATCACCACCCAACGCAGACGCTGGCAGACCTGCTGACTATCTGGCGCGAAAAGGGACGCTTTGACCATCTCACCGTGGGTCTCTGCGGTGACCTCAAATACGGGCGCACCGTCCATTCGCTTGTGGGTGCCATGAGTCGCTATGAGGGCGTGAAGTTCGTATTCATTTCCCCGGAGGAGCTGCGCGTGCCGCAGTACGTTATCTCTGATGTGCTTGCACCGAGGGATATTCCCTATACCGAGACCGCCGATTTAGAGGAGGCAATGCCGGAGCTCGATGTCCTCTATATGACCCGTATTCAGCGCGAGCGCTTTGATAGCGCCGAAACCTACGAACGCCTTAAAAACAGCTACATTCTCACGCCGGATAAGCTCTTGCAGGCCAAAAGCGAGCTTGCCATTCT
Source organism: Oscillospiraceae bacterium (assembly GCA_045601285.1). GTDB lineage: Bacteria > Bacillota > Clostridia > Oscillospirales > Oscillospiraceae > F23-B02. The sequence continues at coordinate 17,782 of JAZRZJ010000044.1, read as the reverse complement.
ACATCCGCTGCCCCGCGTGAATGAGATATCTGTGGCGGTGGACGACGATCCGCGCGCCTGCTATTTCAAGCAGGTGCTCAACGGCAAGTATATGCGCATGGCGCTGATACTCATGCTCCTGCGGAATGCACAGGGTGATCCGGTCAATCGTCTTGCGGAGGCTGAGAAATCGGAGGAGCTTATCCTGGACGGAGCGCCCTGTGACAACCCTCGCTGCATCAGCTCCACGGAGCAGGAGCTTCAAGCGAAGTTCCGCCTGATCGACCGGGAAAAGAGACTTTGCCGCTGCGTGTACTGCGAAAGCCTCGTGCAGAGATAATAACGCCCCGCGTAAAATGAAGCTGAATGATAAAGGCAGACACACGGAAAACCTCCGTGGTGTCTGCCTTTTTTAGATATAATTGAAATTTAAGAAAGTGCAGAAGAAGCATTATTGCAATCTCACTTTCTGCGCCTTGATTTTTTTGAAGCTTTTGTTGTTGGAAACAATAACCTGATTGCTATAAAGCCTATGGCGAACATAAGCAGTACACACAGAATTAAAACTATGTTTTCCATTAAGTTACCTCCGGGCAGAAGCCCAAGTCTGCGGAATGAGCAGGGAAAGCAGGGGATATATCTCCAGCCTGCCCATAAGCATGGCAAGTGACAGCACAACTTTTGAAAAAGCGGAAAAAGACGCATAATTTGCGGCAGGCCCCACAAGACTGAAGCCGGGACCGATATTGTTTACGCAGGACACAGCGGCGGAGAAGTTCGTCTCAAAGCCGAAGGGCTCAAAGCTGATGAGCAGAAATGCGGCAGCTATCACCGACAGATACAGAACGAGATAGGAAAGAATGCCCTTTTCCTCCAGCGCGGTAAGGGTCCTGCCGTTGAGCCTGACTGCGCTTACGCTGCGGGGGCTTACGCTGCGGCGCAGTTCGTTTCCTGCCATCTGAAACAGAGCGGTTATGCGGGAGATTTTGAAGCCGCCGGCGGTTGAGCCCATACAGCCGCCGCAGAACATAAGAATAATGAGCACAGCCTTTGAAAGCTGAGGCCACAGATCGAAGTCAGCCGTCGCAAAGCCCGTGGTGGTTATGATCGAGGACACCTGAAAGGCGGAGAGTCTGACAGCTTCTTTGAGGCTGTCGTACATGGGATAAATGTTTGCAGTGACAATGACAAAGGCGGCGGCGAATATGCCCAGATAGCACCACAGCTCGTTGGAGGATGCGGCACTTTTCCATCGCTTCAGAAGCAGGAGAAAATAAACGTTGAAGCTGACTCCGAAGAGGAGCATGAATACGGTTATCACCCATTGCAGATAGGCGCTGTAGGAGGCAATGCTGTCGGCCTTTATGCCGAAGCCGCCCGTGCCGGCAGTGCCGAGAGCGTGTACCGCGCTGTCAAATATCGGCATACCTCCGCACAGAAGCAGAACAAATTCTGTGGCGGTCAGGGCAAGATAAATGTAATACAGCGTCTTTGCTGTGTTTCGGGATTTGGGAGTGAATTTGTCCACGGAGTGTCCCGGCATCTCGGCACGCAGAATGTTTATTGAGCGATCCGGCGCCTTTTCCATGATGGCCATGACGAAAACCAGAACGCCCATGCCGCCGAGCCAGTGAGTGAAGCTGCGCCAGAACAGAAGCCCGTGACTCATGCTCTCCACGTTTTCCAGTATGGATGCGCCTGTGGTGGTAAAGCCGCTGACGGTTTCAAAGAAAGCGTCAACGAAGCGGGGGATTTCGCCGCTTATGACAAAGGGCAGAGCGCCGATGAGGGAAATGCACAGCCATGAAAACGAAACGATCGCAAAGCTGTCGCGGATACTCAGATTTTTCTTTTCCGTGCGGCAAAGCAGGGAGAGAGCGGCACCGATAACGGCGGCTGCAAGGGCGGTAAGTACAAAGGCAGCGGAGCAGCTTTCACCGTATATTACGGCAACACCCGCAGGCAGAAGCAGCAGCACCGCTTCCAGCAGGATTACTCTGCCGAGAGTATTCAGAATGATTTTGTAGTTCATAGCAATATGTCCGACAGATCGCAGAGCTGATGCTGCGCCGCGATCACGATTACGTTGTCGTTGGGGAGGATAACCTCGTCACCCGTGGGAATTATTGTTTTGCTTCCGCGGATTATACCCGCAAGCAGAATGCCCTGCTTTATGTTCAGCTCTCTGAGAGGGACGTTCAGCCCCGTGAAGTCGGGTGACACAGTAAATTCCAGAGCCTCCACGGTGCCGTTCATAAGGCTGTATAGAGTTTCGATTTTGCTGCCCTGGGAGTTCTGAAGTGCTCTTGCATACTGCGTCACGATGTCAGCGGTTATACGGCGCGGGGAAATCACACAGTCAAGTCCCAGCTTTTCACCGATGTCGCCGAAGCCGTCCTGATTTGCCTTGGTGATTATTTTCGGCACCTTTCGGTCAAGAGCGTAATAGGAGCTTAAAATATTTTCCTCGTCCATTCCCGTCAGGGATACAAATGCGTCCGTGCGGTCAAGACCCTCCTCGGACAGCAGCTCATGGCGTGTGCCGTCGCCGCAGATGATATTTACCGACTGCGGAAGTGCCGAGCACAGCCCATTGCAGCGTGAGCGGGATTTTTCGATTATTTTAACGTTGTTTCCGCTTCGTATAAGCTCCTTGGCAAGATATACGGCGGTGCGGCTGCCGCCTAAAATCATTATGTCTTTTGTCCGCTTCTGCAGTATTCCGATGTATTTCAGAACCCTGTGCATATCGTCGGGAGCGGCAAGAAGCCCTATTCTGTCACCCTCGCGTAAGGTGAAGCTGCCGTTGGGAATATATGCTTTGCCGCTGCGCAGAACGCAGCATATAAGAAACGGTATATTCAGCCTGCTGCGCAGATAATAAAGCACAGCACCGTTCAATATGGAATCGGATTTAACTGTAAGCTCAGCCATTTCAAAGCGGCGTCTGGTGAAGGTCTCGGATTTCACCGCCGAAGGAAATTTGAGAATGTTGTATATGGTCTGGGCGGTGAGCAGGTCTGGATTGATCAGCATTGAAATGTCAAGCTCACGCTTGATAAAATCGGGATTGTCGGTGCTGCTTTCCCGGTTTCCGATGCGTGCCACGGTGTGCTCCGCTCCCATGCGCTTTGCCATGAAGCAGCTGAGCAAGTTTATCTCGTCGCTGCCCGTGGCTGAAATGAAAAGCCCTGCCGAATTTACTGCCGCCTGAGACAGTGCCTTCCAGCTTGTGCCCGATGCACAGATGCCCATTACGTCATAGGTGTCCGTGATGCTGCCGATTACGGCGGGATCTGTGTCAAGCACCGTTATTTCATGTTCCTCGCGGACAAGATTTCTGAGAATGCTTTTTCCTATCTTGCCGCAGCCGCAAATTGTGATCTTCATTTGATCGCCTCTTTCTGCCTCAAATGTATCACCGGCGGCATAAGAATGGGATTAGAGGATTTGTGCAGACATTAAAGTTGCATTAAAATGCTTTAAAATTGCTTTTACACAACACATTGTTGTGATATACTTGCGGCGAAAGGAGGGCGAAAGCCATGGAACGCAAGGAAAAAATACTTATTTGCATTTCCGGAGCACCTTCAAACGCAAAGGTCATACGCACGGGTGCCAAAATCGCGAAGGCATTCTGCGGAAGTCTTTGCGCTCTGTTCGTTCAGCCCTCTGATTTTGAACAGTCTGCCCCGGAGTCAAGACAGCGGCTTAAGGACAATATCCGTCTTGCACAGCATTTCGGAGCGCAGGTGACGACACTGTACGGCGAGGACGCGGCAACGCAGATAGCGGAATACGCCAGAGTAAGCGGAACAACGAAAATCGTTCTGGGCAAAAGCCCCAACAGGCGCAGTCTGTTTCCTCAGAAAACGCTGATCGACAGACTCAACGAAATGGCGCCGGATATTGATGTTTTCGTCATTCCGGACAATAACAGTACAAATGTAAAAGTACCGCGGCGCAGCTTCTCCGACGAACGCTTCAGCGCGTCGGACGTGATTAAGACCGCAGCTATCCTCGCATTGTGTACGCTCATAGGCTTTGCTTTTACGGAGCTGGGCTTTTCCACAGCCAATGTTATAGTTGTATATATTCTCGGAGTGCTGGGCATAGCCATGACCACCAGCGGACGAAGCTACAGCCTGCTGACCTCCATACTGTCGGTGCTCATTTTCAACTTCTTTTTCACGGAGCCCTTCTTTTCTCTTTCCGCGGCACCCAGCAGTATTGCGACCTTTGTGGTAATGTTTATTGCGGCGCTTCTTATTTCCTCCCTGACATTGCGTATCAGACGTCAGACCGTGCTGACGGCTCAGCGAGCTTACCGCACGGAGATCCTTCTGGAGACCAGTCAAAAGCTGCAAAAGGCGGAAAATGAGGAGGAAATTTTCACCGCGACTGCTGCCCAGCTTGGCCGACTTCTTGAAAAAGACATAGTGATATACCCCGTCAAAGACGGCACACTTCAGGAGCCCATGCAGTTTCCGATGTATGAAGGAAAAGAGCTTGGCGGATATTTGAAGCCCGAAGAGCGCGCGGTTGCCGAATGGGTGTTTCGGAACAACAGGCAGGCAGGACGTTCTACCTCTGTTTTCCCCGAAGCCTGCGGACTTTACATGGCAATAAGAGGCGCTGAGCTCGTGCTTGCTGTAGCCTGTGCGGCGCTTGACGGAGCCAAAGGCCCCGAGAGCTTTGAAAAAACGATCATGGTCACAATCCTTGACGAATGCGGAATAATTCTCGAAAACGAGCGCAATTTGCGTGAAAAAAGGGAGATTGAAGAAAAGGCACGCACCGAGGAGCTAAGGGCAAACCTTTTGCGCTCAATTTCCCATGACCTGCGCACACCGCTTACGGGAATTTCCGGAAACGCGGCGCTGCTCATGGAAAATCAGCTCAGCGAAGAGACAAAGCGGGGCATTTACGGCGATATATACGATGACTCGCAGTGGCTGATAAATCTTGTGGAAAATCTGCTTTCCATCACTCGCATTGAGGCGGACGGGAAGCTTGCCAATATGCAGCCCGAATTGGTTGTAGACGTTATCCGCGAAGCCCTCGCCCATATCGACCGCAATGCCGAAAAACACAGTATTACCGTAAAAAACGGGAATGAATATCTAATGGCGAATATGGACGTGCGCCTTATAACGCAGGTGCTCATCAACATCGTGAACAATGCCGTTAAATACACTCCGGAGGGCTCAAGCATTGTTGTTTCTGCGGAGGATATCGGGGAATTTGCTCAAATAAGAATTGCCGATGACGGAGCGGGAATACCCGAAGAGTCAAAGGCAAAAATATTCGATATGTTTTATACGGGAGACAGTCTCGGCGTAGACAGCCGCAGAGGTCTCGGACTGGGTCTTGCCCTCTGCAAAAGCATCGTGCTTGCCCACGGCGGAGAGATAAGCGTTGCGGATAATGAGCCGCAGGGTGCGGTGTTTACATTCACGCTGCCGAAAGTTGAGGTGAAGGAAAATGAATAAACCCCAGATTCTTGTGGTGGAGGACGATAACGCAGTTGCGAGTCTTATTGCCACAACCCTTGCAACACAGGATTATCAGCATAAGAGGGCAAAAACAGGAGCTGCCGCCGTCATGGAAGCTCTGACATATAAACCCGATGTTATGCTTCTTGACCTGGGCCTTCCGGATATGGACGGAGTGGATATAATAGAAAAAATACGCTCATGGAGCAATATGCCGATTATTGTTGTCTCCGCAAGAAGCGAGGATTCGGACAAGGTGGCTGCTCTTGACGCAGGGGCGGACGATTATCTGACAAAGCCCTTTTCCGTTGACGAGCTTCTTGCAAGGCTGCGGGTTGCTCTGCGCCGTGTGAGATACGACAGCCAGCGTCTTGGCGAAGAATCCAGCGTCTATGAAAACGGCGGTCTTAAAATCGACTATGCGGCGGGCTGTGTTTTCCTTGAGGGCGAGGAGATACATCTCACTCCCATTGAGTACAAGCTTGCCTGCCTGCTGGCAAAAAACACGGGCAAGGTGCTGACGCACAATTTCATTCTGAAGGAGGTCTGGGGAAGTCCTACTGCCTCAGACGTGCAGTCCCTGCGCGTTTACATGGCATTGCTGAGAAAGAAGCTGGAAACAGACCCCGCAAATCCCCGGTATATTCAAACACACATCGGCATCGGCTACCGTATGATGAATAAAAAATAACTGACTGTCCTTGGAATCGCATGGGGACAAAAAAGCGTCTGAAGTCCATGACTTCAGACGCTTTTTATATATCCGTGTATCATTCGCCAAGCAGTATTCTTGTTGTCAGCGTGTCCTCGTGCTCATAATCAAGGCGCTTTGCCCTGGTTCTCACACCTGTGGGGCAGGTGCTGGCACACAGACCGCAGCCCAGGCATTTTTCAGGCTCGGCAATGCTCTTTCCGTCTTCACCCACGGAAAAGCACCGAACATACATCGCTTAACGCACTTGGCGCAGTCTGAACAGCCACTGCTGAATTTTCTGGGATAGCTTTACGGGAACGAGTTTGCCCGTTTCCGCGTTAAGCCTCAGACCGACATTCTTATCATCTTTCATGTTCGACACTCTTTCTGCTTTTATACCAGTTTATTACAGCGGGGTTTTGATGCCAACAGACCTGCGTGCAGTATTGACTTTTAAAACACAATTTGCTAACCTCTTACAAGGAAAAGGAGTGCGATTTTATGATAAAAACAGAAATCATCGAAAAGCTCGCTGAACTTTTTGAGCTTCTGCCCGGAAATAAACTTTCCCGGGAAAACGGAATAAAGAAAAAATACATCGGAACAGTGATGTTTGATGCGCCCATAGCGGGCTTCGCCTCGGCGGGTGATGCTCTGTTTGACAAATATAAGGAGACAGGTGTTATCGGCCCGTGGCACATGAGCCCGAATGAATGGCTGGACGGCGCAAAAACCGTCATATCCCTTTTCTTTCCCATCACTGAGGAAGTGAGAAAAAGCAACTACGAGGTAAAGAGCGTCAGTTCAAAGCAGTGGGCATACGCCAGAATTGACGGTCAGGCCTACATCACAGAGTATATGGAGGCGCTGAAGACCTGGTTTGAGGAAAACGGCGTCCGTGCCTGCGTTCCCGCTGCCGATGCGCGCTTTGAGGCGGTGAGAAAGGGCAGGGGAATTGTCGGCTATGCGGAAATAAACGGCAGCACCTACGGAAGCCGCTGGTCTGAACGCCATGCCGCCTATGCCTGCGGTCTGGGCACCTTCGGACTATCCAAAGGACTTATCACCGAAAAGGGAATGGCGGGACGCTTTGCCAGCATCATAATTGACCTGCAGCTTGAGGCGGATGTGCGTGAATATTCAGGAGTGTATGATTACTGCATAAAATGCGGCGCCTGTGTGAAGCGCTGTCCCGTTAACGCCATTGACCCGGAGAAGGGGAAGGACCACATCAAATGCCACGGCAACGTCACGAAGTCCGGAATTATCCACTATCCCCGCTACGGCTGCGGCCTGTGCCAGACAAAAGTGCCATGTGAAAGCGTACGCCCGTTGCGAAAGACGGAAAAATAAAATTGCATCAGGGATGAAAAAGACGCAAACCATATGTTAATTATTTAATTATTGCTGAAACAATAACAAAAGTAAAATTATACGTTGATTTTTTTTGTATATTATTGTTTAATACTAATGTTGTGTTAAAACGCAATACAAAGAAGAATGAGGATAATTGATGGACGTTTTGGCTAACATCCTGTGTGCCGCAGGCGGCTTTGCCTTCGGAACACTTGCGGCATTTATTAATGCACGCATCAGCAGACGCGGTCTCCGGAACAGCACCACAATTGCTGTAATGGGTACGAATGCGGTAAGAATGCTGATAGATATTGCGGCACTGGTGATTGCGTTTTTTGCCTGCAAGCTTTTCGATCTGCCGGTAAGCGTGACGATTATCGCCGTGGCGCTGGGCTTGACAATTTGCGGAATGCTTTTCCTCAGAAAGCTCACAAAGCAGATTCTTGAAGAGGAAAAGAATTTGAAGGACGGAGGTGAATAAGCTTGTCGGAATTTTTCAATAACTACCTTGCACCGACAAAGACAATTTACTCCATGTGGATTATCATGGCAGCTCTTGTACTGTTTGCGGTAATCTGCACGAGAAGAATCAAAGACGTACCCGGCCCTCTGCAGAATGTGGCGGAGATGGCGGTATCGGGAATCCATAATTTCTATGAGGGCGTTCTGGGTCCCAAGAAAACAAGGAAGTATTTCCCCATACTTGCAACCTTCTTCATTTTCATCATAGTCTGCAACTACTGCGGTCTTATCCCCGGCGCAGGCGAGCTATTTACCGTGCCTACCTCCATTCTGGCGGTAACCGCAGCACTGGCGGTCATATCCTTTGTGCTGATTCAGTCCCAGGGCATTAAGCACCACGGCATCGGCAAATATCTGCTGACCTTCTTTAAGCCCGTGGCACTGCTGGCGCCTATCATGATACTTGAGCAGTTCATTCGCCCCGTATCCATGGCACTGCGACTTTACGGCAACATCTCCGGTGAGGAGCTTGCGGCGGAAACGCTGTTCGGACTGTTTCCCATAGGTCTTCCCATTGTAATGCATGTGCTGAGCCTGCTGTTCTGCTTCATTCAGGCAATGGTGTTCTCCATGCTTATGGCAGTATTTCTTGACGAAGCAACTTCAGACGAAGAATAATAAATATATTACACATACACTTTTAGGAGGAAACAACAAATGAGTATCGCACAAGGTCTTATCGCAATTGCCGCAGCACTGGCAATCGGCCTTTCCACCATCGGCACCGGCATCGGCCAGGGTCTTGCAGCAAGCAAGGCGCTTGAAGGCATGGCACGCCAGCCCGAAATGAAGGGGCAGCTCCAGTCCGTAATGATTCTTGCAATGGGCTTCATGGAAGCACTTGCAATTTACGGTCTCGTAATCGCATTCATGGTTCTGGCAAAGATGTAATCTTTCCCCAAACGAAACAGTAAAGGAGGAAACCTGATTGGTTTTGGATATAGTCGGACTGCTTATCAGCGTGCCCGAATTTATATGGACAATCATAAATTTCTTCCTTCTTATGTTCCTGCTTAAAATATTCCTTTATAAGCCCGTACTCAAGGCTCTTGACGAGCGTCAGGCGAAAATTGAGGCAGGTCTTGAAGAAGGCCGTGCCGCAGAGAAGGCACTTGCGGAAAACGACAGGAGCCTGAAGGCAGAGCTTGCGCAAAGCGGTGCCGAAGCCCGCGAAAAGATAAGCGCTGCAAGAGGCGTTGCCGAAAAGACAAAGAGCGAGGTCGTGGGCGCAGCTCATGCGGAGGCGGCAAACATTCACAGGGATGTCTGCCTGCGCATTGAAAACGAGGAAGCCGAGGCAAAGAAGTCCGTTGAGGACAGTATGCCCGAGCTTGTGGCACTGCTTTCACGTCAGCTTCTTCACAGCAATGAGGCGGCGGAGGCTTCCGAGCTTATAAACAGCTGTGTTGCAGCCGCAAAGGAATAATTTGAAATTACAGGACTCCGGGAAGGGAGGGATAGTTCTCAAGTGGAAATAGTTTTTAAAATTATAAACTTCGTCATTCTCTTCGGAGCGCTTGGCTATCTGTGCCGGAATCTGCTGAAGAAGATGTTCAAGGGCCGCCGTGAAGACATCGGCAATGAGCTGAAGGCTGCGGAAACGGCAAGAGAAAAGGCCAGAACTCTGGAGAATGATATGGAAACGGCCCGCGCCGAAAACGAGGAGCGCAAGGCCGAAATACTGAGGGGTGCAGATGCCCAGATTGAGATAAACAATCAGGCAGTTGCAGCCGCAGGCGAAAGTGAAGCCAAAAGCCTTATTGAGAACGCCGCGAAGAGCGAAAACCAGCTCCGCGAGGAGATGGAAGGCCGCGTATCCGTCGATGCAATGCGTCAGGTTGCGGCAATCACGGGCGAGGTTTTGCGCAGAGGCAGCTTTGAAAGCTCAAAGCAGGCTCTGAACGACAGATTTATTGAACAGATTAAAGAATTGGTATCGGCTATGCCGAGTGACATTTTAAACATGAACGAACTGAAAAAACTTGACATTTCAATATCCAGTGCGGAGCCCCTCAGCGAAGAGGAAATGAAGAAGCTCACTCAGATTATCTGTGAGACCTTCATCTCCTGTCACAATGAGGTTGATTCCGAACTTATCGGCGGCGTTCGCATGAAGGTCGGCGATACCGTCTATGACGGAACTCTGGCACATCAGCTGGACAAGCTTTCCCAGGACGTTGAGAGCAATACCCGTCAGTCCGATATGGAAAGACAGAATATTGCCGAGGGCATTAAGCAGCAGCTTTCCAAGGTCAGCGATGATATCGACGTGTTCCAGACCGGCAGCGTCGTAACTCTCGGTGACGGTATCTGCCGCGTATCCGGTCTTGCCGACGTTATGGCAGGCGAGATGCTCGAGTTCCCGAACGGTCTCAAGGGCATGGTTCAGGACCTTGAGAAAGACAACGTCGGCGTTGTCCTTCTCGGCGAATACAGCAGCATTCAGGAAGGCGATCCCGTACGCCGTACCGGACGCATCATTGAAGTTCCCGTGGGTGAGGCACTCATCGGCCGCGTTGTTGATGCAATGGGCAAGCCCATTGACGGCAAGGGTCCCATCAAGAACGAAGCCTTCCGTGCAATCGAAAGCCCCGCACCCAGCGTGCTCAACAGAAAGAGTGTATCCGTTCCTCTGCAGACCGGCCTCAAGGCCATCGACGCACTGGTTCCAATCGGTCGCGGCCAGCGTGAGCTTATCATCGGCGACCGTCAGACCGGCAAGACCGCCATCGCTCTTGACACCATCATCAACCAGAAGGGCAAGAATGTCATCTGCATCTATGTTGCCATCGGTCAGAAGGAATCCACCATCGCAGGTGTTGTTGAAAAGCTCCGCAGATTCGGCGCAATGGATTACACCATCGTTGTTTCCGCAAACGCATCTGAGCCCGCACCCATGCTTTACATCGCACCCTATGCAGGTGCAGCTATGGGCGAATACTTCATGTATCAGGGCAGAGATGTCCTCATCATCTATGACGACCTCAGCAAGCAGGCCACCGCTTACCGCGAGATCTCCCTGCTGCTCCAGAGACCGCCAGGACGTGAAGCATACCCCGGCGACGTATTCTATCTCCACTCCAGACTTCTGGAGCGTGCCGCACGCCTCAGCGAAGAGGCAGGCGGCGGCAGCATGACCGCCCTGCCCATCATCGAAACCCAGGCAGGCGACATCTCCGCATATATTCCCACCAACGTTATTTCCATCACCGACGGTCAGATATTCCTGGAAACCGACCTCTTCCACTCAGGCGTACGTCCCGCAATCAACGTAGGTCTGTCTGTAAGCCGTGTCGGCGGTGCCGCACAGATCGGCGCCATGAAGCAGGTTGCAGGCCGTCTGCGTATGGATCTTGCCCAGTACAGAGAGCTGGCGTCCTTTGCCCAGTTCGGCTCCGATCTTGACAAGGCAACCCGTGACACTCTGCACCGCGGCGCAAGAATGACCGAAATTCTGAAGCAGAGCCAGTATGCACCTATGAGCGCGGCAGACCAGGTAATCATTATCTTTGCCGCCAACGAGGGCTACACCGATGACATTGAGCTTGCAGACATTGCCCGCTTTGAAACCGAGCTTATCGAGTACGTAAACCGCAGCTATCCCGAGCTGCACGATGAGATTCTCAGCGGCAAGAAGCTGAATGCCGAGCAGCAGGCAAAGCTGAAAGCATGCGTTGTGGAGTTTAAAAAGACTTTTTAATAAGAAAACGTTTTGATTAGTAATAATTTGAGAGGAGGGGCTTAAATGGCAAATATGCGAGCCATAAGGACGCGCATAAAGAGCGTCAAGAATACCCAGCAGATAACCAAGGCCATGAAAATGGTGGCAGTTTCAAAGCTGCGCAAAACCCAGGCGGGTATGCAGGCCATGCGCCCCTTTGCTGAAAAAAGCCAGGAGGTTCTGAACACCCTGCTTTCAGGCGGCGTTTCTCTGGACAACCCCTTTATCAAGCCTCGCAAAGTGGTGAAAAAGGTCTGCTATGTTCTGTTTGTGGGCAACCGCGGACTCTGCGGCGCCTATAACAGCTCCATTGTGCATTTCATGCGCGATGTTGCGGAGAGCGAAACAAGGGACTACAGCCTTGTAGTCTGCGGCAGATGGGGCAAGGACGTTATCGCCAAAACGGGAATGCCCGTACTCAGAACCTTCAATGAGCTCAGCGACACACCAAGCGGCAATGAAGCGCTTGAGGTTTCGGAGTATCTGAAAAATCTGTACCTGAGCGGCGAAGCTGACGAAGTGCATCTTGTGTATCAGCATTATGTTTCAGCGCTGAAGCAGGAGCCCACGGACTACCAGCTCATGCCCGCAAAGCCCGAAAAAAGCGATGGGGAGCAGGGAAGCACAAAGTCCTTTATCTTTGTTCCCGATATGACCAGCGTGCTTGAAAGCGTCATGCGCCTTACCATCAATAACAAGCTTCTGTCTGTTATGCTGGAGGCAAAGTGCGGCGAGCACAGCTCACGCATGACCGCAATGACCGCCGCAGCCGACAATACGAAGGAGCTTATCGGCAAGCTGGATCTGTCCCTCAACCGTGCACGTCAGGCCGCCATCACAACGGAAATTTCCGAAATTGTGGGCGGTGCCGCGGCGCTCAAAAAGAAAAAATAACTTCAACCCCTTACAGCAGGAGGTATTTCAATGGAAAACGGAATCGTCAGAAGGGTTATCGGCCCTGTTGTAGACGTACAGTTTCCCTCCGGCAGAATGCCGGATATCTATAATGCAATAGAAGTACAGCTTGAGGATCGCAAGATCGTCATGGAAGCGGTACAGCATCTGGGCGACAACAGCGTAAGATGTATTTCTCTGTTCTCCACCGACGGACTTTCCCGCGGCTGCCGCGCGGTTGACACGGGCTCACCCGTCACCATGCCCGTGGGCGAGGAAACTCTGGGCCGTATGTTTAACGTAATCGGCGAGCCTATTGACGGCAAGGGTCCCGTTGATGCCAAGCGTATGCCCATTCACCGCACCGCACCTGCCTTTACCGACATTACCCCCTCCACCGAAATGCTGGAAACCGGCATCAAGGTCATTGACCTGCTGGCTCCCTATTCCAAGGGCGGTAAAATCGGTCTGTTCGGCGGCGCAGGTGTCGGCAAAACCGTTCTTATTCAGGAGCTTATCCGCAACGTCGCTTACGAGCACGGCGGTTACTCCGTATTCGCCGGTGTCGGCGAGCGTTCCCGTGAGGGAAATGACCTCTGGAATGAAATGACCGAATCCGGCGTTATCAGCAAGACCGCACTGGTCTTCGGTCAGATGAACGAGCCCCCCGGAGCACGTCTGCGTGTTCCTCTGTCGGGACTGACTATCGCGGAAAACTTCCGTGACAAGTCCGGTCAGGACGTTCTGCTCTTCATCGACAACATCTTCAGATTTACCCAGGCAGGCTCCGAGGTTTCCGCACTTCTGGGACGTATGCCCTCCGCCGTTGGTTACCAGCCTACCCTCGCAACCGAAATGGGCGCTCTTCAGGAGCGTATCACTTCCACCCGCGACGGCTCCGTAACCTCCGTTCAGGCAATTTACGTTCCCGCCGACGACCTGACCGACCCTGCCCCTGCAACCGCGTTTGCCCACCTTGACGCAACCACCGTTCTGTCAAGAAGCATTTCCGAGCTGGGTATTTACCCGGCGGTTGACCCTCTGGACTCCACCTCCCGTATCCTCGACCCCAACGTACTGGGCAAGGAGCATTACGAAACCGCCCGTGCGGTTCAGGCAGTTCTGCAGAAGTACAAGGAGCTTCAGGACATCATCGCCGTTCTGGGCATGGACGAGCTGGGCGTTGAGGATAAGGCAGTCGTCAACCGCGCCCGCCGTATCCAGCGCTTCCTGTCCCAGCCCTTCCACGTTGCCGAAAACTTCACCGGTCTTCCCGGCAAGTATGTAAGACTTGAGGACACCATACGCGGCTTCCAGGCAATTCTGGGCGGCGAATGCGATGACCTGCCCGAGCAGGCATTCCTCATGTGCGGCACCATCGACGAAGTGCTTGCAAAGCGCAAAGAGATGTAAGCTATGAGTAAGACTTTTCATTTTCAGATTACAACCGCTGACGGTGCCGTTGCCGATGTGCAGGCAAGCTATGCCGCAATTCCCATGGCAGACGGCGAGGCGGGAATCCTTCCCAACCACGCGGCCATGATCGGCGCTCTCAAAGAAGGCGTTGTGCGCTATACCGTTGATGACACCGTGCATTATGCCGCGGTGACGGGCGGAGTTGTCAGCGTTGCGGATAATGAGGTTATTCTTCTTGCCCGCAGTGCCGAGCTTGCCGAGAATATCGACCTTGCGCGTGCGCAGGCATCGGAAAAGCGCGCCAGAGAGCGTATTGAAAGCAAATCCGGCGAGCTGGATATGCAGCGTGCCGAGGCCAGCCTCCACCGCGCTCTTGCCCGTGAAAAAGCTTACAGCTTGTTGAATAAATAAAAGATGCAGGTCATTGACCTGCATCTTTTTTACTAAAACACTGTCATTCTGAGCGAAGCGAAGAATCTCATTATAGGCATATTCTTTGTTGTTATGTTTCTCTGAATGACTTTATTTTTTGCTTAATTTACGCCGTCAGCACTTCGTACAGTACCTTAATAAAGAATATCACAAGCACTGTAACCATAATGGGCCTCATGCTTTTTGCGCCGCCCTTTTCAAAGTAGCGCGCGCCGAAATAATTGCCGAGAATGCCGAAAACACCGGCCACAAGACCCAGCAGATATATGACCTTGCCATTAATTATGTAAACCACAAGCGCCGCCACATTTGTGCTGAGGTTAATAACCTTTGCGGTGCCGTTTGCCTCGGTAACGGGGATATGTGCAAGTACGGTAAGCAGAATAATGAGGAAGGTTCCCGTGCCGGGACCGTAAAAGCCATCGTAAGCTCCGATTATCAGCGCAACAAGCGCGGCGATAATGGCGGTCTTGCCGAAGGAGTAGGGCTCCTTTTCATTTACAAGCGCCTTGCCCTTTGTGACGTAGACTGCTGTGAGAGGCAGAATGACAAGCATGATAATTTTAAAAGCGCCGTCATCAATGAGAAGTGCCAGTTCAGCGCCCAGACTTGAGCCGATCAGGGCAAAAACCGCGCAAATCGCTGCCTTTTTCCAGGGGATAAAGCCGTCTTTGGCGTAGCGTATTGTTGTCAGAGTCGTGCCCATTGCAGAGCTCAGCTTGTTTGTTCCTATGGCGTTTATGACGGGAAGACCTGCAATCATATAGGCGGGGAGGGAGATGAGTCCGCCGCCGCCGGCAACCGCGTCAACAAAGCCGCCGAGGAACACAAGGGGGCATACGATTAAATACTGTATAATACCTAGCTCCATCAGATTTTAACCCACAGCAGAAGGTTGTCTTCACAAATTATGTCAACCTTGCCGCTGTCCTTCAGATAGCTTAGATAGGATTTTACGGTGTTGCCCACAAGTGCATACTGCTCAAAGCTCATGGCAAGAGCGTAGTCGGAAAAAATCCGCTGAAGTATAGCTTCAAAGTTGGTGGGTACGGTGCAGATATCAAGAATTTTGCCAATGATTTCAAGCACGACACCACGGTTTAATTCCGCAAGCTCACGCATATCGGAAACCGCTTCCGTGTGCGCAGGCACAAAAACGGGCGCATCAAGTGATTCGATATAGTCAAGAGTTTCAAGATACGCCTTAACGTCATATATGTAGCCAACGCGGTATTTTTCAAGAGTTGCGGCGGAGGAAACGCAGTCAGCCATGAAGCAGACACCGTCGGGCATACGGTAGCCCACCATGTCGAAAAAGTGACCTGGCAGGGAAATTACCTCAACCTCCTTGGGAAAATCCTCAGAAGTTATGTCAACCACATCGCTCTCCTGTGCCAGCAAGAACTTGTGGCGCAGATCCTTGGGGGGATATCCGCCATAGAGGAATGCGGGCTCAAGAATGGGGTGACGGGTGAAATCCGCCTCAATGCCGGGAGCGAAGATTTTGCAGCCCGTCTGCGCCTGAAGATACTTGTTGCCGCCAATGTGATCTGCGTTGGAGTGGGTGACGAGAATTGCCTTCAGCGTCCAGCCGTTTTTGTCGAGAATCTGCCGCACCTTGCGACCGGCTTCCTTGTCATTGCCGCTGTCAATGAGATAAACGGAGTTGTCCTCGTTTTTGTATATGCCGATTTTTGCGGGACAGTTTACATAATATGAATTATTTGAAACCTGAATTAGCTCGTACATAATATTCACCTCGGTTTCAGTTTAGCACAGCATGAGGAAGCAATCAAGAATCATTAACGGAAATAAACATATCTTCTGTTTCTGACTGGGCGTTTTCAAGAATTTCCTTGATTTTGGTGAATTGACCGCGTTCAATTGCCTCAAGAGCATCGGTAACGCGGTTAAAAAGTCTGAAATACATCTCTTCATAGATGTTCATAATATCACCTCAACACTATTGTAGCACATACGCATTACATATAACAAGAGCGATTTGCAATACAATATGTAATGCAAATTGTATTACGAGGTGTAGTATGGCTAATTTCAGAATACCAAAAATACCGCCAACGACAAATAAATCAATCAGATTTCCCAATGATATAATTGAGGAAGTGGAAAATGCGATAGTGGGCAAGGACTGCACATTCTCTGCTTTCGTAGTTGAAGCGGTACGAAATGCGCTTGAGGATTTAAAAGAGAATAACGAATAAAAACAAGCTGTCTTTCGACAGCTTGTTTTTAGGTTAATCGGTGGGAGCAAGCCCTCGCCCTATGGTGTGCGGTTTGCGGGCGATTCATAAATCGCCCGCAAATGTGCTCCGCAACAAAAGCCTGTCATTCTGAGGAGCGTAGCGACGAAGAATCTCCGGCGCGGCTATCATAATGGGGGATTCTTCGCTTCGCTCAGAATGACAGGTTTTTATTGCTGCTTATGGAGATTCTTCGCTGACGCTCAGAATGACAGACGGGGGCGTGGGCGCCTCGTAAGAACAACACAGAAAGGCCATGATATTCCGCAAGCGGAGCATCATTGACCGACGGTATTGATCTTCCTCTTCAAACCGAACCCGCTTCGCTGGGCTTCGGTTTGAGGTTATCCCCTTGGCGCGAAATTGAGCGCAGCGGAATAACCCGCGCAAGAAGCAGAGAATAGTATTGGAATACTAGCACTTGTTATTTAGCCGCATGGGGAGAGGCGAGAGGGGATTGGTTATTCCCTCTCGCATAAATTGAGCGCAGCGGATATCTGGCGCTGAAAGCGCCTCCAAATAAAAAAGAAACACGCTTTCCCTTATGGATTAAAAAAGGGCGCAGAAAAAACTACGGCAGGGGAGTAAGCATGAGAGGGGCAGAGCCATTTTATTTTATCCGCATGGGGAGTGTGCGAGAGGGGAGGGTATGCCCCTCTCGCATAAAATTGAGCGTAGCGGATAAATGGCACACCGCGTAGCGGTATGCCTCCAGAAAAAGAAAAAAAGCACGCTTTGCGTGCTTTTTTTCTTTTTCTGGAGGCGTCACCCGGATTTGAACCGGGGAATCGCGGATTTGCAGTCCGCTGCCTTACCACTTGGCTATGACGCCATATAAGTTTGCAGGCTTTTTTAGTGAGCCTGCAAACACTTTTTGGAGCGGGCAACGAGACTCGAACTCGCTACCTCCACCTTGGCAAGGTGGCGCTCTACCGGATGAGCTATGCCCGCGAATGGTGCCTCCGGTCGGAGTTGAACCAACGACACGCGGATTTTCAATCCGCTGCTCTAC
>JAZRZJ010000043.1:0-9767 GCA_045601285.1 Oscillospiraceae bacterium | reverse complement strand
GATATGCTTGAGATGATCGACCTTGACCGCAGCAAAGTCTACATCGCCAACATCGTAAAGTGCCGCCCGCCGAAAGACCGTGACCCGCTTCCCCAGGAAAAGAACGCCTGCCGCGGCTGGCTTAAGGCGCAGATCGACCTTGTGAAGCCCAAAATCATTATATGTCTGGGACGCATTGCCGCCACAGAAATCATCGACAGCGAGTTTAAGATTACCCGTCAGCACGGTCAGTGGAGCGATGTTGACGGCATACGCTGCACCGCGATATATCACCCCGCCGCACTTCTGCGAGATGAGCACAAACGCCCCGAAACCTTTGCGGATCTGAGAGAAATCCGCGCTGAAATCCGAAGGATCTGTGAACGAACCTATGTCTGAGCTGAAGCCCCTTTCCCTTGGGCTGCAAAAAGAGATAAACAAGTTTTTCATGGCCGAAAATTCCCGCAGCGCCGACTACTGCTTCGGCAATTTCTATCTGTGGGACAAGCGCTTTGAGCAGTACGTAACCGTCATCGGAAGCCGTCTTGTGACGCTTCTTACCCGCGGCGGAGAAAACTGGTTTGCCTTTCCCGTTGGCAGCGGCGACCTTGTCCCCGCCCTTGACTTCATGAAAGACTACTGCCGCGGAAAAGGCATTCCCCTCAAAATCTGCGGCATATGCAGCGAGCAGCTTCCTCTGCCGGATGCCGAATTTGAAATTTTCCCCGACAGAGCTTTTTCCGACTATATATACGATATCGGCAAGCTTTCAAGCTTTTCCGGTAAGCAGCTTCACGGCAAGAAAAATTTCTGCAACCGCTTCGAAAAGGAGCACGACTGGCACTTTGAGCCCATAAACGCAGAAAATATTTCCTGCTGTGAGAATATGCTTTCCCTGTGGCACAGCGCGGAGGACAAGCGCCTTGACCCCAACATCGTATATGAAAACGACGCCCTGCGCAGAGCCTTTGAGAGCTTTGAGGTCTTAGGTCTTGAGGGCGGAATCCTCTTTGCAGACGGGAAAGCCGTGGGCTTCTCAATAGGTGAGCTTATCGGCAGTGACACCTTCTGCGTTCATTTTGAAAAAGCCTTCACCGACATTCCCGGCGCATATCCAATGGTATGCCGCGAGATGTCAAAAATGATAAAAGCAAAGCACCGTTTCATACGTTATGTAAACCGAGAGGACGACATGGGACTTGAGTCCCTGCGAAAATCCAAGCTGTCCTACAAGCCTGAATTTATTTTGGAGAAGCATATCGCGATATGGCAAGAGAGAAAGTTACAATAAGAGAATATCACCCTTCCGACACAGCAGAGCTTATTGAGCTCTGGAACAGTATTTTTTACGATGACAAGGTGCTGATAAAGCGGTTTTACGAGCTTCTGCCCCAGTTCGCCTCGGGCTACGTTGCCGAGGCCGGCGGAAAGATAATCGGCATGGCCCATGTGCTCAACCTTGCGATTGAGCAGAAGAAGTTCGGCTATCTATATGCCGTCGGCGTAATGGAGGAGTATCGCTCCAAGGGCATCGGCTCCGCGCTCATGGCGCATTGCCGCAGGCTGCACCCGAGACTCTGCACCTTCCCCGCCTCTGCCTCGCTGTACGGCTGGTACGAAAAAAAGCTCGGTATGTATTACCACAGCCGCTGCCGCTATGACAGAATTGCCCCCGAGGACTCCGACGGTGCAATCAAGGTGCTTTCCGCCACGGAATATGCCGCAAGGCGCAGTGAATACAAGCCCGCCGTGCGCTATCCTATGGAGTGGTACGAGTATCAGCGTGAGCTTTGCCGTACCTACGGCGGCGGAATGTTCGGCTACGGCAAGTCCATTGCCTGCGGCTATATCGAAAACGGCGTGCTGAAGATCTCCGAATGTCTCGGCAGCACCGACTTCATTCCCATGCTGTGCTACCGTCTTGGCGCTGACTGCGCTGAGGTTCGCAGGCTTGCCTTTGAGGGCGACTACTTCATCTGCTCCAACACCGCTATTTCCGACACCCTTGATTTCGGACTTGCACTTGACTGAAAAAATGAAAACGCGCCACACGAATATTTCGTGTGGCGCGTTGTTTTTACTTTGCGTATTCAACAGCCTTGGTTTCACGCAGGACGTGAACCTTGATCTGTCCGGGATAGGTGAGCTCTTCCTCGATTTTCTTTGCAATGTCTCTTGCGAGGAGAACCATCTGATCCTCGGTGACCTCCTCGGGCTTGACCATGACGCGAATTTCGCGGCCTGCCTGAATTGCGTAGCTGCCTGCGATGCCCGGGAAGCTCTTTGAGATTTCCTCAAGCTTTTCAAGGCGCTTGACATAGTTTTCAATGTTCTCACGTCTTGCACCGGGGCGGGAAGCGCTGATCGCGTCGGCGGCCTGAACGATGCAGGCAACCAGAGTACGAGGCTCAACATCGCCGTGGTGTGCCTCGATTGCGTGAATTACAGCTTCATTCTCGCGGTACTTCTTGGCAACATCGACACCGATGGTGACATGGCTGCCTTCAACCTCGTGGTCGATGGACTTGCCGATATCGTGCAGCAGGCCTGCGCGCTTTGCGGTATTCACATCGGCACCCAGCTCTGCGGCGATAAGGCCTGCAATGTGGGAAACCTCAATGGAGTGCTGAAGCACGTTCTGACCGTAGCTGGTGCGGTACTTCATGCGGCCCAGGAGCTTTACGATTTCCTGGTTTACGCCGTGAATATTGGTCTCGAAGATAGCTCTTTCGCCCTCGGACTTGATGGTGGCGTTGACTTCCTTCTGAGCCTTGGCGTACATCTCTTCGATGCGTGCGGGGTGGATTCTGCCGTCGGCGATAAGCTTCTCCAGCGTAAGCCGTGCGATCTCACGGCGCACGGGGTCAAAGCTGGAAACGGTAATCGCTTCGGGTGTATCGTCAATGATAAGGTCGCAGCCGGTGAGGGTTTCAATGCTGCGGATATTTCGGCCTTCACGACCGATGATGCGTCCCTTCATCTCGTCGTTGGGGAGGGGTACGACGGATACGGTGACTTCACTTGCATGGTCTGCGGCACAGCGCTGGATTGCGGTTACGATGATTTCTCTTGCTCTGTCCTCCGCTTCTTCCTTATACTGTGTCTCAATTTCCTTGACCTTGACGGCCATTTCGTGTGTGACTTCGTCCTTCAGTGCGTTGATGAGGTAAGCCTTGGCCTCCTCAATGGTGTAGCCGGAGATCTTTTCAAGCATCTCGAGCTGGCTTTTCTTGATAAGGGCGATTTCCTCCTGCTGTGCTTCAACCGCTGAAATCTTCTGATTCAGGTTTTCGGTTTTACGCTCAAGGGAATCGGTCTTGCGGTCAAGATTTTCTTCCTTCTGCTGCAGTCGTCTTTCCTGCTTCTGCAGCTCGCTGCGGCGTGACTTTTCCTCGCGCTCATATTCTGCGCGACTTTTGTGTATTTCTTCTTTTGCTTCGACGAGAGCTTCACGTTTCTTGCTCTCGGCGCTCTTTATGGCGTCGTTTATTATTCGCTTTTCTTCTTCTCTTGCTTTTTTGAGAACTCCTTCCGCACTCTTTTCACTGCGAAGAATGCTTATGATAAATCCGATTACGAATGCAACAACAATCAGAACGATTGATAACCATAATCTCATAGAAGTAAACACACCTCCATTCTTTAAGAATTTTGTGGTGGTTTGCTGTGGCGGGATTTGCTGTGATTAAATTTTAATCTAAGGTAAGACGGACCATCAAGCGTATCCGTCCGTAATATTGTAACTAATATTCACCCGATGCCTCCCCGGGCATCGTAAATATTATCCGATTTATTTTAGCCCGAATACTGAGTTATGTCAAGTGTTTATGCCTTTGTTGCATTAAAATATTGTGTCATTTTTCCTGCAATGTAGACATTGACCGCAAAATCGGGTATAATCCAGCCGAGGTGATTTATCACTTGAGCTCACTTACTTTCATCTTTCCTGCGGCAGCTCTGCTGCTGATAATTCTTTTTTATCTCGGCACGCCGTCGCTACGAAGGGCCTCGCTTGAGTCAAAAGAGGCAAAAAGCTTCTGCCGCACGGACTGTCTTGTGCTTTCCCTTATTGTAATTTTATACTCAATCGCCGCATTTTATAATCTCGGTGATACAAAAGCGCCTCAGAGCTTCCGCCATTTTGAATGCGGCGACAGCGTCACCGTGGATCTGGGCGAGGACACCGTCGTAAACGAAATTCTTTTTTACTCGGGTCTTAACACGGGCAAGTGCTTTGTCGAATACTCCCACGACGGCGAGTTTTTCTATGCCGCAGGCAGTATGGACCAGAAGTATTCCGCTCTGTTCAAGTGGAACAAAACGGAGTTTATGGGCGGTATAGGAAGCGAAACCCGCTTTATCCGCATCACCTCGAATGCCGACCTCTATGTCGGTGAGCTTTCCATACGCACGGAAAAGGGCATTATCGCGGGCGAGGGTGAGCTTTTTGATGAGCAAAGTCTTGTTCCCGACTACATGACCTATCTCAACAGCACCTATTTTGATGAGATTTATCATGCCCGTACCGCCTACGAGCATATTGAGGGCATTTATCCCTATGAGGTTTCCCACCCTCCCCTCGGCAAGCTTATTATCGCCTGCGGCATTGAGCTGTTCGGCATGACGCCTTTCGGCTGGCGCTTTTCAGGCGCGCTTTTCGGTGTACTGATGCTGCCCCTGCTCTATGTTTTTCTCAAAAAATTGTTCGGCGGCACGGCTGTGCCTGCCTGCGGTACGGCAATTTTTGCCGCAGACTTCATGCACTTCACCCAGACACGCATTGCCACCATCGACACCTACGCGGTATTTTTCATTCTGCTGATGTACCTTTTCATGTACCTATACATCAGCAGCGGCAGACTAAGGCATCTTGCGCTTTCGGGAGTGTTTTTCGGAATAGGCGCGGCTTGCAAATGGACCTGCTTCTATGCGGGAGCGGGACTTGCGGTAATCTGGCTTATTTACCAGCTCCGCAATTTTGAGCTTAAAAAGTTTCTTAAAAACTGTCTGTTCTGCGTCTTCTTCTTTGTGCTTGTTCCCGCTGTAATTTACTATGTAAGCTACTTCCCCTACGGGCAGGCAAGCGGCATGCACGGCTTCGGAATGTTCTTCAAAAAGGAATATGCCGACATCGTCCTCGGCAACCAGCAGTTCATGTTCACCTACCACTCGGGAGTTCACACTGAGCACCCCTACTCTTCTCGCTGGTACCAGTGGGTGCTGAATATCCGCCCAATACTCTATTATCTGCAGCACTACACCGACGGAAAGCGTTCCTCCTTCGGTGCCTTCCTCAATCCCGTGCTGTGCTGGGCGGGACTCATTGCCCTCATCATGAACATTTACCTCGCAATTTTCCGCAGGGACAGAATATCGGAGTTCATCGCAATCGGCTATTTTGCCCAGCTCGTCCCCTGGATTTTCATTACCCGCACCACCTTTGAATATCACTACTTCCCTTCCGCTGTTTTTCTGCTTCTGGCAATTTGCAGAATCTTCGCGCTTATGAAAAACAACAGGAAAGACTGGCGCATCAGCGTTTACGGGCTTACGGGCATGGCCGCGGTTCTGTTCCTGCTGTTCTATCCCGTTCTGTCGGGCATGCTTGTGGACGGAAGCCTTGCAGGCAGTCTTCTCAAATGGCTCCCCTCATGGCCGTTTTAGCACTTGATATAATCACCGATTCGTGAGATAATTAGTAGAAAATATTTTTGGAGGATCATTCCATGATTGCACTCGGTTCCGACCACGGCGGTTTTGCCCTCAAGAAAGAGATTATTGAGCACCTTGAAAAAAGAGGTCTTGAATACAAGGATTTCGGCACCTACAGCGAAGACAGCTGTGATTACCCCATCTACGGAAAGGCTGTTGCCCACGCGGTTGCAGACGGCGAATGTGAAAAAGGCATCATCATCTGCGGCACAGGCATAGGCATTTCCATCACCGCAAACAAGGTTCCCGGTATCCGCGCCGCACTCTGCGGTGACTGCTTCTCCGCCGAGGCAACCCGTCTGCACAACGATGCAAACATTCTTGCAATGGGCGCACGCGTTGTGGGTCCCGGACTTGCGCTGAAGATTGTTGATACCTTCCTTGACACCCCATTCTCTAACGACGAGCGCCATGTTCGCCGCATCAATCTTATTGAGGACTGATTTTTTTGGCTAAAAACGCTTCCGAATTTTACCCCGGAAAAAAGCAGAGAAAGGTCAAGCCCGCGTTTATCCTCTCCATCATCGTTCTGTCGGTAATCGCGCTGCTGCTTCTGCTCTTTTACGGTCTTCAAAAGTATATAGTCATCACAAATGACGGTCTGCATCTGGATATGCCCATTCTCACCGACGGCAATTCTCACATTGATGTCAATGAGGACGGCAAATCGGTAAAGGTTTTTGACCCCGTCAGCATTGAGCTTGTGGTAGGCGATGCCGATTATAAGAACGTCAAGGCAAGCGCAGGTGAAAATCTCAGCACAGCGGTCAGGGCAGACTACATTTCCGCAGGCAGCGCCACCGCCGACAACATCAGAAGCACCGCAGCCGCAATGCAGTTCGGCAATGCGCGTGTAATCGAAGTCAAGCCCGCCTCGGGTATGCTGATTTACGATTCCCGGGTTGACTTTGCCCTTGCCTACGGCACCTCGGGAAGTCTTGACCTTGCATCACTCGTCAGCGAGCTGAAGAGTGAAAACGAGGAGCTTTACCTTGTGGCTGAGCTCTGCTGTCTTACCGACAGTACGGTTCCCGACCGAAATCCCGGTGTTGCACTTAAGAATTACGACAGCTCCAATTTCACCGACGATGAGGGCGGTTGGATCGATCCCTACAGCGCCGAATACCGCAAGTATATCGTTGATCTATGCAAGGAGCTTGCGGAAATGGGCTTTGATGAGATTTGCCTCAACGGTCTTAAGCACCCCGTTGCCGAGGGCAAAACTCTCCTGTACCCCGGCACGACCAATCCCCAGGTTACTCCCGTCACCGCCTGCTCAGGCTTTGCACTCAGCATTACCCGAAGCCTGAAAAATCTTGACATAAACCTTTCCGTAAGGCTTAACAGCGACACCGCCTTTGAAACCGGTGAGGACACCGTACTCGGTCAGAATGCGGAGCTGTTCTTCAAGGTTTTTGACCGCGTTTACTACTATGTTGACGTTTCCGCAGCGGCTTCCGCTCTGGAAAGCGCGGCGCGATATGTTGAGCTTGGCGATGTTAAGCTTCGCTTTGTTCCCGTGTGCTACGGGGCAACGCCCGAAACTGACTGCTGGGTATTCATGCAGGGCTGAGAAGCATAAAAAGGCTTTCTCCAAATTATTGGAGAAAGCCTTTTTTGTACGTTTTACTGAAGCCCCAGCACCGAAACAAGCAGTGGAATCGTCACAACGGACATGACCGTGGAAAGCAGAATGCACTCGGAGGATTCAATGCCGTCGCGTCCGTATTCTATTCCGAGAATGGTGCAGATTACCGCCGTCGGCGTTGCCGCAAGAAGAACGATCGTTCCGAGCATTACGGGGTCGGCTACAATGCCCTTAAGCGCAAGCCACACAAGCACGGGACATACCACCACGCGCATAAGGCTTACGATGTAAAGCCTCGGGTGGCAGAAGGCGTCCTTCAGGGCAACTCCGCCGAGAGCAAGACCCACACACATCATGGAAAGCGGCACGGTGGCAGTTGCTATGTAATCAACCGTATCTGCAAGGAAGCTTGGAATATGAATGCCGAAGGCTAAAATCAGAACTGCGGCAAGAGTTGCGATTATGGGTGCGTTGATTGCGCGTTTTATGCTGAACCCCGCTTCCTCTTCCCCGCTTTGAAGTATTACAACACCGACTGTGTATAGAATGAGGTTGAACGGAATATTTGACAGAGAGGCAAAAAACAGCGCATCTGCTCCGTAAACTGCGGTGGCCAGCGGGAAACCGATGAAGCCGTTGTTCATAAAGCCTACCATAAGGCTGTACATTCCCCTGTCGCCGTTTTTCATGCGAAATACCCTGGGTGTAAGCCAGCCCACCGCAACGGTGATTGCAAACATGAGGCACCACATTCCCAGGCAGAACAGGATTTCCCCGCCCGTCATGTCAAGCTCCTTGTTGATGACGGAGGACAGAATCATGCCCACAAGGAAAAAATTCATTATAAGCTTTGTCAGTCCCTTGTTGAACTCGGGGCTGACAATTTTAAATCTGGCAAAGGCATAGCCTGCCGCAAGCAGAATAACCAGCATTGCCATTTTTTCAAATATAACTGTCATATATTGAGAAATACCTTTGCAATTTCAAGATAGATGAGCAGAGATACCGCGTCGGAAATCGTGGTAATGAGAGGCGTTGCCACAACCGCAGGGTCAAGACCGATTTTCTCTGCCAGCATGGGCAGAAAGCTTCCCACAGCCTTTGCAAACATGACGGTGAACACAATCGCAAGGCTTACGACAGCGGCGATGGAATAATCCACATCGGGATTGCCCAGCAGCAGATTATCCACAAGCAGCATTTTTGCAAAGTTCACGACCGCAAGGGTAAGACCGCAGAGGATTGCAACCCGCAGCTCCTTCCACATTACCCGCAGCACATCGCTTGTTTCGGTATCGCCGAGGGAGAGGCTTCGGATAACTGCGGTGGAGGATTGGGCGCCGGAGTTGCCGCCCGTACCCATGATGATTGGTATGAAACCGATGAGCACGGCTTCGGCGGCCAGCGCACTCTCAAAGGAATTGAGGATCATGGTGGTGAAGGTTGCGGAAATCATGAGGAACAGCAGCCACGGCACGCGGTTTTTCCACATTTCAACGGCGCCCGTGCGTGAATAGGGCTTATCCGAAGGCGTCATTGCGGCCATGATTTCGAAGTCCTCGGTGGTCTCCTGCTCCATGACGTCGATGACGTCGTCGACGGTGACAATACCGACAAGACGGCCTTCCTTGTCCACAACGGGAATAGCCATGAGGTCGTAGTCGGAGATCTTCTCCGCAACTTCCTCCTGGTCGTCATGTGTCATGGCAAATACCACGTTGGTATCCATGAGGTCTTCAATAACCGTTTCGTCATCGCTGAGCAGCAGCTCCTTGACGGAAACAACACCCTCAAGCTTTCTGTCGGCGGCGGTAACGAAGCAGGTGTAAATGGTCTCCTTGTCCTCACCTATCCGGCGGATACGGGCAATGGATTCCTTGACGTTCATGTATTTTTTGAGGTCCACAAATTCTGCGGTCATAATGCTGCCCGCGGAGTTTTCGGGGAACTTCAGATACTGGTTTATAAGGTTGCGGGTTTCGGGGGTTGCGGTGCGCATGACACGCTTGACAACGTTTGCGGGAAGCTCCTCCATCATGTCAACCGCGTCGTCAACATAAAGCTCTTCAATGATAGCGCCAAGCTCGGAGTCGGTGATGGAGTTGATGATAAGCTCCTGCTCGGGAGCTTCAAAGTTTGCGAAAACGTCGGCGGCCATTCCCTTTGAAAGCAATCGAAAAACCATCGGCATAGTGCCTTCATCAAGCTCCGCCAGAAATTCCGCAACGTCAAATTCGTTCATTTCCTCAAGGACGGCCTTGATTTCACGCATTTTTCTGTTTTCAAGCAGCTCAAACAGCTCATCGAACTGTTTTTCGTGCATAGCCTCAAAGTCCATATTATCCATATTTTCCATAGGATACGGCCTCCTTTCAGACATATTCGCCACAAAATCCAACAAGTTATTTTACCACTCTTTTTTTTGCACTGCAAGGAAATTTTCCAAAGGTCTGCGATATAATTGACATAAATAAAAGTCGCCGTGGCG
>JAZRZJ010000042.1:0-6423 GCA_045601285.1 Oscillospiraceae bacterium | reverse complement strand
CGTTTCTCTGTGCTCAGAATATGACGCAAACGCAGAGACCTATCCCGCATCTACCTACTACGGCCCCGCAAGCATTCAGCGCGTGACCATCAACAGCGTCAACGGCGAGGACTTCGACCCCGAAGCAACCTACGCAGTTGTCACCAACAACTTCTGCGCAGCAGGCGGCGACACCTACTACGCATTCGCAGCAGCTTCTGCCCAGTTCGACACCGGCATTCCCCTTGACGAAGCTCTCATGGCTTACATCACCGAGGAGCTCGGCGGCGTTGTGGGTCAGGAGTATGCAGAGCCTCAGGGGAGAATAACCGTTGCGGAGCACGCCTGGGGCGAGTGGGAGGTAATTCTTCCCTGCTGCATAAGCGGAAGCTTTGAAGCCCGTGAATGCAGCTCCTGCGGCAAGAGAGAAACACACAGTCTTGAGCAGAACTATGACGACCACAGCGGCGACCCCTATACCGATATTTCAGGCAGCGGCTACCATTATTATATAATTATTGCGGACTTCCTCGGCGTTGTAACCGGTTACGAAGACGGCACCTTTATGCCCAATGAAAACGTAACCCGCGCACAGTTTGTAACTATGCTGTGGCGTCTTGCGGGCTGCCCTGCAGCCAGATATACGAAGCTGAACTTTGACGATACAGACGCCATTGCGGAGCCCTTCCGCGAGGCAGTTGCATGGGGCGTTGAAAACGGCATCATCATGGGCTTTGCGGATGACACCTTCCGCGCACGTCAGAATATCACCCGCGCACAGATGGCAACCTTCCTTTATCGCTACGTATGTATGCTGGCAGGCAGCGAAGCGCCCGCGAATATGCGAGCTCCCGTTTTCTATGCCGACTATTTTACAATTGCGCTTCCCTATGCGGACGGAGTCAATTTCATGTCCAGAGTGGGAATCATGAACGGCACGGGCAATAATATGTTTACGCCCAACGGCACCGCAAATCGCGGCATGGCGGCAACCGTTCTTGTCCGTCTGTTCACTCTGCTTGAGAACGCATCGTGATTATATGCCAACACCCCCTCGGTGATCTGCCGAGGGGGTGTTTAGTATTATACTGTATTGCATATTTGCTGTGCATAATATATACTAAAACCAGTCATTACCCAAACGAATACATATCATGGATTATATGAAATTCGGGAATGCTGAGGTGCGGTATGTCAATCAGAAAGTATCAG
This sequence comes from Oscillospiraceae bacterium, assembly GCA_045601285.1. Taxonomy (GTDB): domain Bacteria; phylum Bacillota; class Clostridia; order Oscillospirales; family Oscillospiraceae; genus F23-B02. The sequence continues at coordinate 5,232 of JAZRZJ010000042.1, read as the reverse complement.
GCATTTTTAAAAGTCGTGGAGCTTGGAAGTATTTCAAAGGCTGCTGACCAGCTTGGCTACACTCAGTCCGCCGTGAGCCGTATGGTTGCGGATATAGAGGAGGAGTGGAAGCTTAATCTGCTGCACAGAAGCCGCGGAGGACTTTCCCTGTCCTCTGACGGCCTTGTTATGCTTCCGTATATTAAGGAGCTGTGCGGCAAATACCGGAGTATGCAGGAGCGTGCCAGCGAGCTAAGGGGAGTTGACACGGGATTTATCCGCATCGGCTCCTGTGCCAGCGTATCGACCCAGTGGCTCCCCGCAATTCTCAAGGAGTTCAAGAAAAGATATCCCGGAATTGATTTTCAGCTTCAGAATATGGAGTATTCCGACACGGAGGACGCCCTGCGCGCAGGAGAGATCGACTGCGGCTTTATATCCGCGCCCTATGCGGAGGAAATTGACTTCACGCTTCTGCGCCGCGACAGACTTCTTGCAGTGCTGCCCGCCGACCACCCGAGAGCAAGCAGCAGCAGTTATCCCGTGCAGGAGCTGAGCAGGGAGAGAATAATCAAGCTTTCTGAGGACGGGCATAACGAGGCGTCAAAGCTTTTCATGCAGCTTCACGCCGAGCTTCAGGAGCCCCTTGACAGCTTCTGCGAGGTCAATGACGATTATTCCATCATGGCAATGGTGGAAAGCGGACTGGGCGTTTCCATACTTTCCGAGCTTGTAACCCAGCGAATGCCCTTTAATGTTGTGCTCAAGGAGTTTGACACCCCGATTTACCGCGATATCGGCATTGCAGTGCGGAAAGGCCCTGCACCGTCACCCGCAACGGAAAAATTTGTTGAGGTCGTCAAGGAAATCTTTTCGGTAAAATAAAAACTCACACCCTTTACCGCAATTGTAAAGGGTGTGAGTTTTTTTATCTGCACAAAAGCTCACCGTCTGAAACGTCAACAACGATTGTGTGTCCTGCGGGAATGCCGCCTGTGAGAATTGTGCGTGCGATGAGGGTTTCCACCGCCGACTGCAGATAACGCTTAAGCGGTCTTGCGCCGAATACGGGGTCATAGCCCCGGTCGACGATAAGCTGCTTTGCCTCGGGAGTAATCTCAAGGTCAAGGCTGCGCTCCTTAAGTCTGCCCCGGAGGGAAGCCGTAAGGTTGTCCACAATGCCGCAGAGCTCGTTTTTCGTAAGGGGCTTAAAGCAGAGAATTTCGTCAAGACGGTTGAGAAATTCGGGACGGAAGCGGCGCTTCAGCTCCGCCATGACAAGCTCTCTTGCGTCTTCGGAGATTTCACCGTTTTCGGTGATGCCCTCCAGCAGATAGGAGCTGCCGAGGTTGGAGGTCATGATGATAATGGTGTTCTTAAAATCAACGGTTCTGCCCTGGGAATCGGTGATGCGCCCGTCATCGAGAATCTGCAGCAGGATGTTGAAAACATCGGGGTGAGCCTTTTCAATCTCGTCAAACAGCACCACGGAATAGGGTTTGCGGCGGACTGCCTCGGTAAGCTGACCGCCCTCGTCATAGCCCACATATCCGGGAGGCGCGCCGATAAGACGGGAAACGGAGAACTTTTCCATGTATTCCGTCATGTCGATGCGGACAATGTTGTGTTCATCGTCGAAAAGACACTCGGCAAGTGCTTTTGCAAGCTCGGTTTTGCCAACACCCGTGGGTCCCAGGAACATGAAGCTGCCCACGGGTCTGTTGGGATCGGCAATACCTGCGCGGGAGCGCAGAATTGCCTCGGTAACGCGCTGAACCGCCTCGTCCTGACCGATGACGCGCCTGTGGAGAACATCGTCAAGGTGCAGAAGCTTTTCACGCTCGCCCTCCATGAGCTTGCTCACGGGAATGCCCGTCCATTTTGCCACGATGCCCGCAATTTCCTCGTCGGTTACGGTGTCGTGTACAAGGCTTTCGGCCTTGCGCTCCTCGCTGAGCTTCTCCGCCGCGGCAAGCTTTTCCTCAAGGGCGGGAAGGTCGGAGTATTTAAGTCGTGCCGCCTTTTCATATTCATAGTTCAACTGGGCGTTCTCGATCTCGGAGTGAATTTTTTCAAGCTCACTCTTGAGGTTTTTGACTTCCTCAACGCTGTTTTTCTCACTTTCCCAGCGGGACTTGTGCTCATTAAAGCTGTCCTTGAGGTTTGCAAGCTCCTCGGTGAGCTTTTCAAGGCGGTCCATGGAAAGTCTGTCGGTTTCCTTTTTAAGCGCCATTTCCTCAATTTCAAGCTGCATTATCTTGCGGCGGATATCGTCAAGCTCGGCGGGCATGGAGTCAATCTCCGTGCGGATAAGAGCGCAGGCCTCGTCCACAAGGTCAATGGCCTTGTCGGGAAGAAAGCGGTCGGAGATATAGCGGTTTGAAAGGGTAGCGGCGGCAACAATTGCGTTGTCGTGGATTCTCACGCCGTGATATACCTCGTAGCGTTCCTTGAGACCGCGGAGAATGGAAATCGTATCCTCAACCGTGGGCTCATCAACCATGACGGGCTGGAAGCGGCGCTCAAGTGCCGCGTCCTTTTCGATATACTTGCGGTACTCGTCAAGGGTGGTTGCACCGATGCAGTGCAGCTCGCCGCGTGCCAGCATGGGCTTGAGCAGATTTCCCGCGTCCATGCTGCCCTCGGTTTTGCCCGCGCCCACAATGGTGTGTAGCTCATCAATGAAAAGAATGATCTGACCTTCGGACTTCTTGATTTCCTGCAGAACCGCCTTCAGACGCTCCTCAAATTCGCCGCGGTACTTTGCGCCTGCGATAAGTGCGCCCATGTCAAGAGAAAAAACGGTTTTGCTCTTAAGCCCGTCGGGAACGTCGCCGCGGACAATGCGCTGGGCAAGACCCTCGGCAATGGCGGTTTTGCCCACGCCCGGCTCACCGATGAGTACGGGGTTGTTCTTTGTCTTGCGCGAGAGAATGCGAATGACGTTTCTGATTTCGGCATCTCTGCCGATTACTGGGTCAAGCTCGTTGCTGCGTGCGCGCTCCACAAGGTCGGAGCCGTATTTCGCAAGTGCGTCATAGGTGCTTTCGGGGTTATCGCCGGTTATGGGCCCGCTTTTCACTTTTGCAAGCTCCTCGGTAAATTTGCCTTTTGTAATGCCGTGGTCAGCGAAAATGCGCTTGATTGCGGGTGTTGCCGCGGCAAAAATGCCGAGCATGAGATGCTCAACGGAGAGATATTCGTCGCCCATGGAGGCTTTCACCTTGTCGGCCGCCTGAAGCACGCGGTTTGCATCGTTGGAAATGTATGTTTCAATGCTGCCGCTGACCTGAGGAAGCTTCCTGAGCTCAGCTTCAAGCTCGCTGAGAATAGCGCCGCAGTCAGCGCCCATTTTGCCCAGCATGGTGGGGATAAGACCGCCCTCGGAGTCAATCAGCGCATAGAGCAGATGCTCGGGCGTGACGTACTGGTTATTAAGCTGCCCCGCCTTGTCTGTTGCGCTTTGCAGAGCCTCATAGGTTTTTTTCGTAAAGTTTTTTGCGTTCATATTCTGACCTCCCGTCAGATGAGAATCTGGCTTTTCCTCAGCAGAGAGAAGTAGCAGGCTTCAACCTCGCGGGCATCAAAGCGCCCTGCGAGATAGCCCTTCATCATGGTGTCAAAAAGCTTGATGTATTCGGATATGACCTGCGCAAGCTCGGAGGAGGAGCAATCGCGGTCGGGAATTGCAATGGAGCGTACAAACTTGCCGTCACAGAGTGCGTAACGGGGAGAGTTGATGCCAAGTATGGGGCGCAGATGCACGTCCTCAATGCTTTTCCACAGACGGAAAAATTCTGCCATGGAGTTCAGCAGCGCGGCAGACTGGGTGCGGAAATTAACCGTAATTTCACCCAGGGCCTCCTCGTTTCCGCGGAAAAGCTCCACCTCGTATTTTACGGTGGGGCGGTACTTGTATTCAAGGGAGCTCTTCATGCTCATGGAGAGGGCATTGGGAGCAAAGAAGGGAACAATGTCACGGGAAGGGGAGAGAAGCTGCTCGATCTGAGAGAAAATATCGTTAATTCTGCGCTCTGGAGTCACAAGGTTCACGTGCTCGGCAAGTATCTGGTTTATGAGATTGGAGCGGTTTGTGCCGTATTTGTGTGCAAGGCGGTCAATCTCCGCCACAACTTCGTCGGAAAGCATAAGGCTGTAAAGTGTCTTTTTCATGTTTATTCTCTCTTTCTCTTTATGCTTTAATATTAGCCGCATTTTACTAATTTGTCAATAGATTTATATAAATAAATATACGAGTTATTTGAAACGACATATTTATTGCGAAAAATCTTGGGAATATCAATAATAGAATAAAAAACGCATAGGGAGAGCGAAGCGGATAAATCAGCAAGGCGAAGCCTTGCGGCGACAAAAAAGCAGCTACCCGAAAGGGTAACTGCTTTTTTGGAGCTGCTGGGCAGAAGAAGCTGCCATAACGCATAATGCTTGCGCATTATGTGTTATGATGCCGGATTAAAAAAATAAATTGCCTGCGGCAATTTAATAAAGAGGTCGGCAGTTCTCATCTTTTCTCAAATGCAAAAAAGCAGCTACCCGAAAGGGTAACTGCTTTTTTGGAGCTGCTGGGCAGATTCGAACTGCCGACCTCATCCTTACCAAGGATGCGCTCTACCTACTGAGCTACAGCAGCAAAGTTGATGCCCCTTTTTTAAGGGGCATCAGTGGCGACCGAGAAGGGACTTGAACCCTCGACCTCCGGCGTGACAGGCCGGCGTTCTAACCGACTGAACCACTCGGCCACGGCTTGCTTATAATAGCAGACGCCCTTGTTTTTGTCAATAGCTTTTTTCAAAAAAATTGCTTTCTTACAGGTATCAGTATTATGAAGGTTTGTCGTGAGGTAGATTCCCGTGAGGTATCAGATAGATTTGCGTGAGGTATCAGTATTATTCCTTGCAAACGAAAGACGGCGATGCTATACGGATGAATTACAAGAACAGATAAAGAGGAAAAATATGAAAGTATTAAAAGCGTACAGGCTCGTTTTGGCCGCCGTCTTTATCGTCTGTGCGGTTCTGTTCTGCCTGTCCGGTCCTTTCCATCCGGCCGGCCCGAATGTGAGGCCCCTGTTCGGCAGCTCCAAGGTGCTGCTCTCCGGCTCGAAATATTCCACAGACAGCAAACAGCTGACAGTCGTTATATCCGCCCGGGATCTGGAGCTTATGGACTACTTCCCGGAGCTTGAATCCGCAGACTTCAGCGGCAGCACCTGTTATGACGAGATCCATGACT
>JAZRZJ010000041.1:0-36943 GCA_045601285.1 Oscillospiraceae bacterium | reverse complement strand
GTATCAGGCAGCACAGGCAGCAGGCTTTGATCCCAGTCAGGCAGGCGCAGGCTGCGACCCCAACTGCAGCGGTGATTGCGGCAACGGCGGTCAGGACTACTACGATGCAGACTACACCGTCGTAGATGACGATAAGTAATTCTCAAAAAAACTTATAAAATGTGGGCGTACATTGTACGCCCACATTTGAGGTATATTTATGGCAGAAAAAAGAGATTATTATGAAGTGCTGGGCGTAAGCAAGGACGCCAGCGCCGATGAACTCAAAAAAGCATACAGAAAAATTGCCAAGGAAAACCACCCGGACCTGCACCCCGGCGACAAGGTCTGCGAGGAGCGCTTCAAGGAGGCAAATGAGGCTTATGAGGTGCTTTCCGATGAGGATAAGCGCAAGAAGTATGACCAGTACGGCCATGCGGCCTTTGATCCCAATCAGGGCTTTGGCGGCGGCGGTTTCGGCGGCTTTGGCGGCTTCGGCGGTTTCGGTGATATCTTCGGTGACATCTTCGGCGATATGTTCGGCGGCGGCTTCGGCGGCCAGAGAGCAAATCCCAATGCACCCCGCAAGGGCAACGATATCCGCACCAACGTAACCGTAAAGTTTGAGGAAGCGGCCTTCGGAACCGTAAAGGACATATTTATTTCCCGCGTTGAGCAGTGTCCCGACTGTAAGGGAACGGGCTGTGCCGAGGGTACCACGGCGGAGGTCTGCCCCGACTGCAAGGGCAGCGGCACCGTCATGAGCACCCAGCGCACACCCTTCGGCATGGTGCAGAGCCCCAGCGCCTGCACAAAGTGCAAGGGACGCGGCAAGATCATACATTCTCCCTGCAAGAACTGCCGCGGAGCAGGCAGCATTCGACGTCAGCATAAGGAAGAGGTCAAGATCCCCGCCGGCATCGACGACGGCCAGACAATTTCCAAGCGCGGCGGCGGTGATGCGGGTCTCAACGGCGGTCCCAGCGGTGACCTTCGCGTAACCGTAATCGTTCAGCCCCACGCCGTTTTTGAGCGCGAGGGCGCAACCGTAATGATGGAACAGAATATTTCCTACGCTCAGGCTGTTCTGGGTGCGGAAATTGAAGTTCCCACCCTTGACGGCAAGGTGAAGCTGACTATTCCCGAGGGAACTCAGACGGGCAGTATGTTCCGCCTTAAAGGAAAGGGCATTCCCTTCCTGCGCGGACAGGGCAGAGGCGACCAGTTCATTTCCGTTCGTGTTGTCGTTCCCAAGAACCTCAACGGAAATCAGAAGGAGCTTCTCCGCCAGTTCGCCGCAGCCATGGGCGAAGAGCACGAGGGAAAAAACATCTTCGGAAAGAAAAAGAAATAGTAAAAAAGAGCACCTGTAGGTGCTCTTTTTTGTTACAGACCGAGCTTGGTGAAGGCTTCCCAGCTTCTGTGCATATAGGTTTCAAGACCGATGGGCTCGCCGATGTACTTTTCGTCACGTCCGTCTTTGAGGAACTCCTCCACGAAGCAGGCGCGGCCGGTCGTGTGCTTTACGGGAATGCCCGTAAGCTCACTGGTTGCCTTCAGCACCTCGTAGCCCTGACGGATATCGTCGGCGCTGGAATAGTTGAGAAGGTTTGAGTTGTTGACAAAGCCCGTAACCTCAAGGCGCGCGAAGCTTTCCATTTCTTCCTTTAGCTTGATGATTTTTTCGGGGCTCTCGGACATGGGCCGGAAAACGTTCACGATGTCGTAAACCTCAAGCTGACCGGGCTCAAGCGCCATGAAATCGGTGTGATAGCGGCCGAGGCTCATTGCGCCTGCGGCATCGCCGCCAACGTCGAAAATGCAGAGGTCCCAGTCACCCGCAAAAGCGGAGGCAACCGCCGCGGACATATTGCTTGGGGTTACGCCCTGACCTGCAAAGGTGGGGGATACAAGGTTGACCTTCTTTTCGGAAAGTACGTCAACGCGGTCGGACATACGGAAGTAGTCGTTGACTTTATCAAGGTCAATGACGAGGGTGTTCAGACCCTTGTCTGCGGATTTCACTGCAAGGTTGATTGCGATCTCGGTTTTGCCCGAGCCGTAGTTGCCGATTAAAACAATAAACTTTTTCATTTTTTCTCCGCCTTTGCATTTACTTTGGAAAGGAACTTTTCGTTTTCAATGATGAAGCGCTCGTGAATACCTTTGCCGATAAGACCGCACTCGTCATAGGCTGCAACCTCAAAGACGAGTCTGCGCCGGTCAACCTCCACAAGCTCGCTCTCCGCCCATACCTTCATGCCCAGGGGCGTTGCCGCATCGTGAGTGACCTCGATTTTAGTTCCCACGGTGCCCTGATCTTTTCCGAGGTATTCGGCAACGGAGGCCTGAGCCGCCTGCTCCATGAGACAAATCATGCTGGGTGTGGCGAAAACATCGAGGGAGCCGCTGCCCGCGAACTTTGCGGTGTTTGCGTCGTTTACAACGGTTTCGATTCTGCCCTTAGTTCCAATAACCATAGTAAATCTCCTTTGTCAGCTTTATGGTGCTAATTTACCATAGATGCGGAGAACATTCAAGTGAGATAAAATATTACTTTACAGTCTTTTCGGGGATAACAAAAATGAAGAGCAGAGAAGAGATAAGCAGAATAAAGGGATAGAACAGCTTGGGAATAATATCAAATGCGGAAACTCCGTATCCCAGCTCTGCCGCGGCGGAGATGGCAACAAGCATCTGCGCTCCGTAGGGTATAATGCCCTGAAATACGCAGGAGAAGGTGTCAAGTATGGAAGCGGTCTTGCGCGGGGAAACGCCGTAATCCTCTGCCATTTCCTTTGCGATGGGGTTTGCGATTACAATGGCGACGGTATTGTTCGCCGTGGCAATGTCCATGGCACCCACAAGCAGTCCCATGCCCAGCTGACCGCCCTTTTTACCCTTGAAAATCTTCCTGATGCCATAGAGCAGAGCCTCAAAGCCGCCGAACTCTCTGATGAGAGCGCAGATTGCGGCAACGAGAATTGCAACCATGGTGGTTTCAAACATTCCGGCGGCACCGCTGCCCATGTTGGCAAGCAGGTCGGTGGCGGCAGTTGCGCCCGTCACCAGCATGATTGCCGCGCCCGAAACAATGCCGATGAGGAGAACGGCGAATACGTTTATGCCCGCAATGCCGCCTATGAGAACGAGAATGTAGGGAATGCTCTGAATGAGGTTGTATTCTCCAACAACGGCGTGACCTTCATAGGTGCTGAGGGAGAAAACGATGATAAGCGCAAGGGTTACAAGCGCAGCGGGGAAGGCAATGTGGAAATTTTCGCGGAATTTGTCTTTCATCTTGCAGCCCTGACCGTTGCAGGCGGCAATGGTGGTGTCGGAAATGAAGGAAAGGTTGTCACCGAACATGGCGCCGCCCATGACGGTTGCAACGCACAGGGCAAGATCAAAGCCCGAGGCGGCGGATACCGCAACGCCTATGGGAGTGATGAGGGTGATGGTGCCTACCGAGGTGCCCATGGCAATGGAAACGAAACAGCTTACAACAAACAGTACCGCAACCGCGAATTTCGCGGGAATGAGGTCAAGCAGAAAATATGCAACGCTCTGTGCGCTGCTGCGGCCTACTACGCCGACGAAAATACCGGCGGTCATGAAGATTAAAACCATGATGATAATGTTTTTATCGCCGACACCCTTGCCCATGAGCACAAGCTTGTCATCAAACCTGAGTGCCTTGTTTTGAAGGCAGGCCACAAGCAGAGCCACAAGAAAAACAACAACAATGGGAATGCTGTAAAAGCCCATGGGGATTTTAAGCACATACTCGAAGAGTATGCCCAGACCGAGATAGAGGATAAGAAATACTCCGATGGGGATAAGTGCTTTTGCGTTACCTTTTTTCATAACAGATACCTCCTGATTTTGATTTGGAACGGAGGCTAAAGGTATAAAAAAATCCCCCGTCCCTAACATGAAAATGCAAGGACGAGAGTACGGAAATACTTCGTGTTACCACCTTACTTTATCTGCACCTCACGGTACAGACCTCAACGAGTGCCGTCACACTCTGCCGCTGTAATGGGCGGTCCCATCGCAGCCTGACAAAAACGCTCGACTGCGCAGCTCCGAGGCCATGTTCGGTCGCATTTTCCGCGTCCCCTCTCAGCAAACGGGGACTCTCTGTGGCGTTCCGTGCAACTTACTCTTCTCTTCAATGCTTTTGCCAAGACGCAATTTATACTAAAAAAGCATGAATGTCAAGCTGAATTAATGATATTTGGGGGAAATATCAAAATTTTGATTTTTACTTTCCGAGCTTTGTTAAATTTGCCCGCAACTATCCGAAGCGTAATTTATTGAAGCGATGCACCGTATCTAAAAAATAAAAACCCCCGATGCTGTGAGGCACCGGGGGGAGACCGCGGGGGGGCAGTCTTGTGGTTTGCGCTGTTAATTGATAATCAGCAAATGCTTATCTATTAATAATATATCATGCAATATTGAGTATTGCAACACTTTTTTGCAAAATGTTATGACAAATTTTGCGTTTATGTCATAACAAGATGAATAAATGTGTAAAATATACACGGCGTACAAAAGAAAGGGCTGTTCCGTGCGGAACAGCCCTTTTGTTATGTAAGATGATTACTTGAGGTTTGCCTTGATGACGTTTGCAAGAATGGTCATGCCCTTCTCGATTTCTGCCTCGTTGAGCTTGGAGTAGTTAAGACGCAGGCAGTTCTTCTGCTCGCCGTAGGGGAAGAAGCCTTCGCCGGGAACGTATGCCACGTTGTACTTCAGGCACTCGTCAGCCATAACCTTGGTGTCGATGTAGTCGGGGAGCTCAACCCAGGTGAACAGACCGCCGTTGGGGTGGGTGAACTTTGCCTCGGGGGGGAACTCGCGTTCCATGGTGTTGATCATTGCGTCGCGGCGCTTCTTGTAGTTCTCCTTGATGGTTGCAACGTGCTCGTCCAGGTCGAACATATCGATGAACTTGGAGCAAACGAGCTGTGCATCGGTGGAGGGCTGCAGGGAAGCTGCCTGAGCAAGGAAGTTGTACTTCTGGAGGATCTCGCCGTCAGCGCAGACCCAGCCGAGACGGTAGCCGGGAGCAAAGATTTTGGAGAAGGTGCCGAGGAATACTACGAGACCCTTGGTGTCCATGCTCTTGAGTGCGGGGAGATACTCGCCTTCGAAGCGGAGCTCACCGTAGGGGTTATCCTCGACAACGGGAACTTCGTACTTGTTTACGATTTCCATGAACTTCTCACGACGGTCCATGGGCCAGGTGCGGCCGGAGGGATTCTGGAAGTCGGGAATAACGTAGATCATCTTGACCTTGTCGTCGGTGGCAAGAACCTTTTCAAGCTCTTCCATGATCATGCCGTTGTCATCGGTGGGGATAGCAACGAAGTTGGGCTCGCAAGCCTTGAATGCGTTGAGCGCGCCGAGGTAAGAGGGGCTCTCAATGATGACGGTGTCGCCGGGGTTTACGAATACGCGAGCGGAGAAGTCAAGACCCTGCTGGGAACCGGAGGTTACCAGGATATTCTCAGCGGTGGTCTTAATCTGAAGCTTTGATTCCATGCGGTCAGCAATCTGCTGACGGAAGTGCTCGAAGCCGTTGGTGCTGGAGTACTGGAGAGCAACTTCGCCCTGCTCGTCGAGAACAGCGTTGGTGGCTGCCTTGATCTTATCAACGGGGAAGAGTTCGGGAGCGGGCATGCCGCCTGCGAAAGAAAGAATTTCGGGCTTGTTGGCAAGTGCCAGAAGCTCGCGGATTGCGGAACCTTTAAGAAGGTTCATTCTGTCTGCAAATCTAATCATTACAATTTCCTCCTAAAAATTAATGCAAATCAATATTATCGCATTATAATAACATTTAACCACATTTGTTCCGGTTTGTAAACCGTAAAAGCCGAAAATGGTCGCTAATTAACTTCCGAATATAAAATCAGACGGATTTATTGTGCTTTTTGCAGATTGTCTTATGACGTTTTTTGAAAAATCGGGCATCATTGTAATTAAGCGTAAATTATGTTAAAATAACATTATACTTATACATAAAGGAGTGTACTCGTGAAACTCTATCTTCACGGACATGATTATAAATATGCTGCCGAGCAGATGCTTTTGACGCTTTATCCCAATGAGCGCCCTGAATACCCTGAGGGCAGCCCCGAGGGTGACCGCGCCGAGCTTCGCCTTTCCCGCGGCGAAAAATTCGTTACCGCAAGCTGTAAGCTGGTGCTTGGCGGAAAAGCATGGCAGGGCAGAAGCGCCTTTAAAAAGGAACTGATCACCAATGAAATCTCCCGGGACAAGCTGTGCCAGCGGGCAATAAAAAACGCCTTTTACCGCGCCTCACTTGCCTCGGGGCATCAGAAGCCCGTCTGGGGAGCGCTTACGGGTGTGCGTCCGGGCAAGGTTTTCACAAACCTCATGGAAAATGCCGATGCGGATACCGCCATGCACCGCTTCATTACCGAGTATGACGTAACTCCTGAGCGTGCCGCACTCTGCCGCGATACCTCCCTTGTCACAAGGGAAATCGAAAGCTCCCTTGAGGAAAAGGACATCTGCCTTTATGTAGGCATACCCTTCTGCCCCACAAGATGCAATTACTGCAGCTTTGTAAGCCAGTCCGTTGAAAAGAGTATGAAGCTCATTTTTCCGTTTATGGACGCACTTATTAAAGAGGTAGATGCCGTTGCCGATGCGGTAAATAAACTGGGGCTTCGGGTCATATCAATATATATGGGCGGCGGTACGCCCACCACGCTCAATCCCGAACAGCTTGAGCGCCTCTGCTCACGGCTTGAGGAAAGCTTTGACCTTTCGGCTTTGCGTGAATATACCGTGGAGGCGGGACGTCCCGACACCATAACCGAGGAAAAGCTCCGCGTTCTCCGAGCCCACGGTGTTGACAGAGTAAGCGTAAATCCCCAGACCATGCGCGACTGCGTGCTTGAGGCAATCGGCAGAAAGCACAGCGCACAGGACATTGTAGATGCGCTGGCGCTTGTTCGAAAGGTGGGCGGCATGGCGGTGAACATGGATCTCATTGCGGGGCTCACCACCGATACGGTGGAGGGCTTTGAGGAAACACTGAACACCGTTCTTGCCCTGGAACCCGAAAACATCACCGTTCACACGCTTTCGCTGAAAAAGGGTTCACGCATAAGCCTTGAAGGAAGCGCGATCCCCACAGCCGCTGAGGTGGGCAGAATGCTCGATATAGCCGGGGAGAAGCTGAGAAATGCGGATTATGCCCCCTACTACCTCTACCGTCAGAAATTCATGTCCGGCGGCTTTGAAAATGTGGGCTGGACAAAACAAGGTTATGTAAACCTGTATAATGTCTGCATAATGGAGGAGCTGTGCTCCATTATCGCCATGGGCGGAGGCGGCTCCACAAAGCTTGCGGCGCGTAACGGCGGCAAGAGCATAAGAATTTTTGCTCCGAAATATCCCATGGAATATATAAACAACATCGACAAAACCTGCGGGGCAAAGCAGGGCATCATAGATTTTTATAACATTCAGGAGGGCTGAAAATGGCATATTCTCTTAACGACATAAACTTCCGCACCGTAGCAGACCCCAAGGGCTTTATTGAGGAGTGCGACGAGGTTTACGCAAAGCGGGTTGAAAAGGCGGCAGACCTTATAATCAAAAACAAGGACATAAGCCCCATCGTTCTGCTTTCGGGACCTTCGGGAAGCGGCAAAACAACAACCGCCCGCAAAATCAGCGAGGAGCTGGAGCGTCGCGGCGTTCACGCCCATTACGTGGGCATGGACGATTATTTCAAGACCGTCGACCCCAAGACCGCACCACGAACTCCCGAGGGGGACATTGACCTTGAATCGCCCCTGTGTCTTGACATGGAGCTTTTAAACGAGCATTTCGATATGCTTGCCGAGGGCAAACGCATCTTTGTTCCCAAGTACGAGTTTTCCCGTCAGATGCGTATTCTTGAGCCTTCCAAGTCAATCAAGCTCAAGAAGGACGAAATCGTTGTTTTTGAGGGCATTCACGCCCTGAATGATATGATAACGGAAAAGCACCCCGATGCCTTCAAGCTCTATATCTCCGCAAGAAGCAACGTGGAGTTTAACGGCTCCGTGGTGTTCAAGGGAACCTGGTTCCGCCTTGTGCGCAGAACAGTGCGCGACTATAATTTCCGAGGTGCCGACCCCGCCGAAACCATCGCTATGTGGGCAAACGTGCGCAGAGGTGAGATCTCAAATATCTCTCCCTTCAAGAACAAGGCAAACTTCCAGTTTGACTCCTCCTTCCCCTATGAGCTTGCGGTCATGAACGAAACCGCCACAAAGCTGTTTTCCTCCATTCCCGAGGGCATCGGCAGATACGACGAGCTCCGCAAGGTGCTTCCCGCACTTCAGCTTTTCGGCACGATCGATGAGAAGCTTGTTGCTCCCGATGCGCTTATCCGCGAATTTATCGGCGGCGGTGAGTACGAATGAAAGAACTGGGAAATCTTTTAGACGCCGTAGTGTTTATGCTTTTGGGTGCTGCGGTGGGCCTTATCGTAATTCACTGCAAGGAAGTCACGGGCGCGGACATTTCATTTGCGCTGTATATGGTCTTTGCCATTCTGATGCTGTGTCTCTGCGTGCTGCTGCACACCGTGATTCATGAGGTCGGACACATGATTGGCGGTCTGATATCGGGCTATAAGTTCGTATCCTTCAGAATACTGGGCTTTATCTGGTCAAAGGACGGCGACAGAATAAAGTGCGGCAGAATGAAAATTGCGGGTACTGCGGGGCAGTGCCTCATGGCACCCCCGAAGCTGATTGACGGTAAAATGCCCGTCGTGCTGTACAATCTCGGAGGCATACTCATGGGCCTTGTGGCAAGCGGAATTTTTGCCGCTTTGAGCCTTGCTTTTGAAGCCCACCCAATAGTCTGGGCGGCGTTCGCCATCCTTGCTCTTGTGGGCGTTGCGCTGGCAATCATCAATGCCGTTCCCATGAAAAACGGATATAATGACGGCAGCAACCTGATGAATATGCGGAAAAAACCGGCGGCTGTGGGCGCATTGTGGACTCAACTCGCGGTGAACGCTTACATAAGCATGGGAACGCGGCTTAAAGATATGCCTGCGGTGTGGTTTGCAAAAACCGAAGATGAGGACATCACAAATCCGCTTATGTGCGGCGTTGCCGTGCTGCGTGTAAATCGCCTTATGGACGAAATGCGCTTTGACGATGCAATAGCCGAGGCGGAGAGATTACTGCGAAAAGGAAGTCTTAACCTCATACACGCTCTGATTATGAAAAATGAGCTTGTCTTTGCAAATCTTGTCAGCGGCAATACGGCAAGCGCGGAAAAGCATTATACGGACGAGCTTAAAAGGTTCATGCGCAGCATGAAGACAAATCCGAGCATACTGCGTACGGAATACGCTGTCGCGTTGCTGTATGAAAAGAATCCTCAGCTGGCAGCCGAGAAAAAAGCCGCCTTTGAAAAGGCGGCGGCAAAGTATCCCTATCCCTGCGAAATCGAGGGTGAGCGGGAGCTTATGGACTACGCGGATAAAATGGCATATAATTAAAAAAGACGGGCATCTGTGATGCCCGTCTAAAATTTTTACTCAGTCGGCAAGCATGATGTCGAGAATTTCGCTGTCGGTCTGGCGCATACCCTCGCGGGCAAGCTGACCAACGCTCTGAATGGTCTTTTCGACATCTGCCTTCAGAATGCCGTCACCGCCCTTAAGACCGTGACCGTTCTGGTAAAGGTCAAAGCCCAGCAGACCTGCCTCAACAGCGGAGGCGATCTTGGTGGCGCAGGAGGGCTTTGCACCGTCACAGACCGTACCGGAAATCATGCCGAGAGCGTTTACGATGGTGGCGGAAACCGCCTCGACGGAGCCATCAACCAGCCATGCAACGCCTGCGGCGGCACCGCAGCCTGCGGAAATGGCGCCGCAGAAGGCGGAAAGTCTGCCGATAGGTGTTTTCTGATGAATGGTGATGAGGTTTGCCACAACAAGAGCGCGAAGGAGCTTTTCATGGCTTACGCCCATTTCCTTTGCGTAAACGATAACGGGCAGGGAAGTGGTCATGCCCTGGTTGCCGCTGCCGGATACAATGACAACGGGAAGCTCGCAGCCGCTCATGCGGGCGTCAGAACCTGCGGCTGCCTGAGCGCGTGCTTTGTTGCGGATATCGTCACCGCGGGTTGCAAGCAGCGTCTTGCCGATGGCGGCACCGTAATCGCCCCTGAGACCTTCCTCAGAGATCGCGTAGTTGTACTCAATCTGCTTTTCCAGCATTTCGCTTACGTCTTCAAGCTTTACGCATTCGGCAAACTCAACAATTTCCTTTACGTTAAGCACGCTGCGGTCAGTTTCGCAGGAGGCGTCCTCACCCATACCCTTGTCCAGCAGAACTTCGCCGTTTTTCTCTATGTACATGATGTTGGTATGGAAATCGGTGATGCGGAGACGGACATATTCGCTGCCCTTGTAGAGAGTCAGGTCAATGTCCAGAAGCTTGGGACTCTGGGATTTCTGAACGGTCATTTCGCAGCTGTCCATGAATTCGGCAACAAGGTGGACTTCCTCTTCCTTGACATCTGCAACGACCTCAAGCTGCTTGTCGGCATTACCTACTGCAATACCCACTGCAACTGCCGCGGCGATACCCTTCATGCCGCCTGTGTTGGGAACAACAACGCTCTTTACGTTTTTGATGATGTTGCCGCTTATGACAATGTCAACCTTCTCGGGAAGTGCGCCGAGAACGGCTCTTGCCTTGGCTGCGGCGTATGCCATTGCGATAGGCTCGGTACAACCCATGGCGGGTATGAGCTCTTCCTTCAGGATTTGCAGATAAAGCCCATATTTTTCGTCATTAGGAGTCATGGTGGTATCCTCCTTGTTAATTTGTTTGGTATAATATGCATTATAACAGAAAATCTACAGAATGTATAGCTGATTTTTGTATATTTCCTTGATAAATTGCTGTCGAATGCACTTGTCAAGCGTCATAAATTTTGTTATAATTCATTTGTTTAGTTTGTTGAACTAAAGCAAAATTTTTTTGGAGATGTTTCATTTGATCGGCTTTTACAATTACACCGTGTGGCTGACCTACCTGAGCATGATATCCTCCGTTGTCGGTATCAGCTTCGCAATTGACGGCAAGATTATTGTCGCGGTGGTCTGCCTCCTCTTCTCCGGACTGTGCGATATGTTCGACGGTATGGTTGCCCGTACCAAGAAGGACCGCACCGACGAGGAAAAGAGCTACGGCATTCAGCTTGACTCCCTTGCTGACGTCGTATGCTTCGGCGTATTTCCCGCAATCATCGGCTACTGCATCGGCGCAACAGCCTGGTGGCAGATTGCAATCCTCGCATTTTTCGCTCTGGCCGGCCTTATCAGACTTGCCTATTTTAACGTTACCGAGGAAACCCGACAGAAAGTTGAAACCGGCAAGCGCAAGTACTACGAAGGCGTGCCAATCAGCGTATCTCCGCTGATAGTTGCACTTGCATTCTGTTTCAGAAACTCCCTCAGCACCGAGTGTTTTGCTGTGCTCTACACCCTGCTGATTCTTGTAAACGGCGTTGCATTCATAGCACCCGTGAAAATCAAGAAGCCCGGCAAGAAAGGCATCATCACTCTGATTGCCGTGGGCGTTGTTGTCGGCGTACTTATGCTGGTGCTTTAAGAAGGCATAAAAAATCCGCTCTGCGTATATCGCTTCACTGCGTATATCGCGTGAGCGGATTTTTTATTTTAACGTGAGTTGTATTTTTGCACGCTATGGTTTAATATATAGTCAGCAAATAAATTATTCAGGAGATATGAAAATGGATTACGAAGTAATAGATTTCAAAACCGTAAACGTAAACTACAGGCTTGACACGGGAATGGGCGCCGAGCTTGGCCTGAAGGCAGAAAGCCGCGTGACCGCAAAAACTCCGGACGAGTGGTGCGGATATGTTTATCTTTATCTGAATACAAAAATTTTTGAGGAGACCGAGCAGTATTTCGTGTTTGACATCACCACGGAAACCGTGATCAAGGTTCCCGATGAGGTCACCGAAATGAGCAATGAGCTCATACAGGACTGCATTCCCTTTGCTCAGGAAAAGACCTATGCCGCCATTCGTGATATGTCCGTTGCCATGGGCATAAACGAGCTGGACCTCACCAAGTGATTATGCAGGAGCCGACACTTGTGATAATGGCTGCAGGTATGGGCAGCCGTTTCGGAGGACTTAAGCAGATTACCTCCGTTGACGATTTCGGCCATGCCATTATTGATTTTTCCCTTTTTGACGCACGCAGAGCGGGCTTCAAAAAGATTGCTTTCATCATTAAGCATGAAATTGAGGAAAGCTTCATGGCCGCTGTGGGCAGCCGCATGGAAAAGTATTTTCAGGTGAAGTACGTTTTCCAGCAGCTTGACAAGCTTCCCGAGGGCTATGAGGTTCCCGAGGGACGTGAAAAGCCCTGGGGCACCGGTCATGCGGTGCTCTGCTGCAAGGACGTTGTGGACGGACCCTTTGCCGTAATCAATGCCGATGACTTCTACGGCAAGGGCGCCTACGAGGCGATTTACAGCTTCCTGAAGGAAGACAGACCTGCCTCCGAATATGCCATGGTGGCCTACCGCCTGCGCAATACCGTCACGGAAAACGGTCACGTTTCCCGCGGTGTGTGCTCTGTTGAAAACGGATATCTCACGGACATCACCGAGCGCACGCACATTGAAAAGCGCGGCGAGGATGCGGCGTTCACCGAGGACGGCGTTTCCTTTGAGCATATTTCGGGCAATACTCCCGTTTCTATGAATTTCTGGGGCTTCTCACAGAAGATGCTTCAGGAGCTTGAGGCGCGCTTCCCCGCATTTCTGGACAGAGGACTTGCGGAAAATCCGAAGAAGTGCGAATATTTCCTGCCCTTTGTTGCCGACGAACAGCTCAAGGAGGGACTTGCCACCGTGCGTGTCCTTGATTGCGACGAAACCTGGTACGGCATGACCTACCGTGAGGATCTTGACTCCGTAAAGGCGGCAATCGCAAAGATGAAGTCAGAGGGCATATATCCCGAAAAGCTCTGGGAGTAATTACAAAATACGAGCACCGTTCAACGAACGGTGCTCGTATTTTTTATTCCTCAAGGGGCTTTTTTATGAAGTGAACCATTGCCGCACAGCCCACAATGAGCAGTGCCGCCGCAAGAACCGAGGCAAAATTAAGCGCGTCGGTAAATTCGGCAATGCCGATGGAAATGAGCGATGCAATCATTGCAAAGGCCGCAAGGACAATTGCCCGCTTTTCCTTTTTGCCGTTGGTGAGGGAGGCAATGAAGGCCGCGGCTGTTGCAAGCATGAGCAGAGCAAAGGAGAAAATTTCACCCAGCTTATCCTTGAGATAGATGCCGCGAAGCTCATCAGCACGGGCATCAATGCTCTCAACAAGCTCTTCCTCGGAAGCATTTACGTCTGCATAGCCGGAGTCAATGAAAATGTCATGCAGACGGGCTGCCTTTTCCTGAGCCTTCTCATATTCCCTGACGGGCTCGGAGGCAGCGTCAATCTCTGCCTTCTTTGCCTCAAGGCGTGCGTTTTCGTCGGCAATGAGCTTTGCCGTTTCAGTGAGCACCTCACGGCTTTCGCCGAGACCGCTGCCAATAGCGTTGATTTCCGCGCTGCCGCTGTTGAGCTGGGCAAGGGCGGCGTTCATGGCGCTTTCTGCTGCCTGAAGAGTGGCGTAGCTGTCGGCCATCATTTTTTCGCTCTGCGCTATCTGCTCTTCGGCTTCGGGCATCATGGATTCCGCCATGTCAATGCCTGCTTTGGCTTCATCAAGGCTCTTCTTTGTTTCATCAAGACCGCTTTTCATGGCGGCAAGGGACTCATCGGTGATTGCCGCACCGAGCTGTGCGCTGACGGAGGCAAGCGCCGCCTCGTGACTCAGACCGTAGGCTTCAAGTGCGGAAACGGAAGCAAGGATTTCCTTATATTGCTGCATACCGCCCTCGTACTGCATGAGTCCGGCTTCGTAAAGCTCTCTGCCGCTTTTATACTGCGCCAGCTTGCTTTCAAACTCGGCCTTGCCTGCGTCAAAGGCTTCCTTGCCCTGATAATAGGCTGCCCAGCCCTCGTCAAGACCCTTGCGGCCCTGCTCGTAAGTGGCAGTTCCGGTACCCATGGCAGACTTGCCCACGCTGTACTGCATGAGCTTCTGGTTGTAATCAACAACGTCAAGCTCATAATCCTTTACCATCGCGTCATAAGCTTCCATGTCGGCATCGTACTGAGTCTGCTCGGCATTAAGCTCCGCCTTCTGAGCCTCGTAAGCTTCTTTGCCGCTGCTGACGGTATCGACAGTGGTTTTGTAGTCATCTACCTGCTTTTGAAAATCGAGGTAATCCTCCTCGACGGCTTTTACGCCGTTGAAGCCGCCCGCAATTCCAACGATTCCCGCGACAAACGCGAAAATACATATAAAAATCGTAATTACGGATATAATCTTTACAGAACCTTTGGCATTCATTTAATCACCCTTAATTTTGCTAAACTGATTATTTAATAATATACTACAGAGTAATTATTAACTCAATATTAAATTATACAAAAAGTTAGGAGCAATTTTTCATAACTGTGGAAATTTGCCGGCAAATGTGCTACAATTATCAAAGTAATGTAAAAGGAGAAGTGTCTGTATGGACGCGGAAAAAGTCAGAAGCTTTGCCGAGCTTATAGTAAGAGTGGGCGCAAATGTCCGTGAAGGGCAGGAGGTTATCATTCAGGCTGAGCTGGATCAGCCCGAATTTATTAAGCTTCTGGTTGAGGAATGCTATAAGGCAGGCGCGGCAGAGGTAAGAGTTGAGTGGAATTATCAGCCGCTTCAGCTTGTTAATGTTAAGTATCAGACGGTGGAACGTCTGGGAGAGATAAAAAAGTGGGAGCGTGAAAAGCTCAATCACCGCAAGGAAACGCTTCCCGCAATGATTTACATTCTTTCCGAGGACCCCAACGGTCTTGACGGCATGGATCAGGAAAAATGGGGAAAGGCTGTTCAGATGCGCTGGAAGGTGATCAAGCCCGTCCGTGACGCAATGGATAACAAGTATCAGTGGTGCATAGCCGCCGTACCGGGAAAGGCCTGGGCAAAAAAGGTGTTTCCCGATTTAAGCGAGACCGAAGCCGTCGAAAAGCTGTGGGACGCAATTTTATATACCTCCAGAGCCGACGGCAACGCTGTGGAGGCATGGCGCGGGCATAATGCCGACCTGAAGCGCCGCTGCGATTACCTCAACGGGCTGAAGCTCCGGGAGCTTTACTATAAAGCCTCCAACGGAACAGATTTCACCGTGGGTCTTATTCCCGAGGCCGTTTTTCTCGCAGGCGCGGAGGAAACCCTCGGCAGCAATATTGTCTATAACCCCAACATTCCCAGTGAAGAGGTTTTCACAAGTCCCATGAAGGGCAGGGCGGAGGGTGTTGTTTATTCAACGAAGCCTTTGTCCTACCGGGGAGTTATGATTGAAAACTTCTCGATCCGCTTTGAAGGCGGCAGGGTGGTTGAGGTTCACGCGGAGAAAAACGAGGACGCTCTGCAGACAATGGTGAATATGGACGAGGGCGCTTCAATGCTCGGTGAATGTGCGCTTGTTCCCTATGACAGCCCCATATCAAACAGCGGCATCATGTTTTACAACACATTATTTGACGAAAATGCCGCATGCCATCTGGCATTGGGGGACGGATTTACAAATACAATCCGTGATTATGAAAAATACAGCCTTGAGGAGCTTCGCGAAATGGGCATTAACAGCTCCATGATTCACGAGGACTTCATGATAGGCTGCAGGGACCTTGACATAACCGGTATTACAGCCGGCGGTGACGAGGTGCCGATTTTCAGAAACGGAAACTGGGCATTCTGATATACTGAGAAAAAACACGACTGCAAGGAGAAAGCTATGAATAAGATAAGATACGGCGTAGACAGCAAAAGCATACTCACAAAAGTCATTGCTGCGCTCATGGCACTTTCAATACTGTTCCGAATTATTGGCTGCTGGGGCTTCTGGAATGATAATTTCCGACAGCACAATTTCGGCTATACCCAGATGCTCCTGCCAATACTCTGCGCCCTTATGTTTTCGGCCATCATTCTTTGGAGGGGCGAAAAATACTTTGCCCTTACCGTAATTCCCGTGGTTCTGGGTGCTGTTTTCTTCATCATAAAGGCCACAGATATGCACCTTTTCCCCATGCTTCTCTGCATCACGGTCGGCCTTACGGCCACGGGTCTGTATATTGCGACGCTGTTCGGCTCCGTGACGAGCAAGTGGCCCCTTGCCGCAGCCTTCGGACTGCCTATGCTGTATAAAATAGTTGACAGAAAGCTCTTTGCCGTCGGACATTATATTGACACCTTCGGAATGAAAAGCTATCTTGTTGAGCTGAGTCTGCTCTGCATTTTTGCGGCAATGCTTCTTGCCGTAATTGCAATGAAAAAATACACTGATACTGAGCTTTCCTGCATCGATGCCGAAATCGTGGACGACTACATAATCGAAGATGATACCGAAGACGCAGATTCCCTCTTGCTTGAGGATAAAAACAAAACCCCCTCTGGAGAATAAATAATGAGTAAATACACGGATAAAATCAAATCCGCAATCGCAGGTGACGCAACCGTTGTTGTTGATACCCATGACCTTGAGGAGCTAATCCGCGCCGAAAAGGAATCGGGCGCTTCAAATGACTCCGATGTTGTAATCTACCCCGACGGTCTTGACCTGTCGGAGTATACCTTCGATGATGGCGACATGACGATCGCAGAAAGCAGACCTAAGGCGGAGCCGAGGCAGGCTTTTGAGAGCTATGTGCCCGAAAAGTGCCCAGAAAGCTCCGAAAAAGCAAAGCGCATTGTCGCCGAAAAAGCAAGAGAAAAGGAAAAAAAGGCAAGCCGCAAGCGCAGAATAATCGTCATTTCCCTTATTGTTCTGCTTGTCATGGGACTTGTCATAGGTACTCTTGCGCTCCGGAGTGCCGCACGGCATAAGGAGTACACTGAAAATTTCAATACCGCGCAGAACTATTACTATGACGGTGAATATGACAAGGCGCTGGATTCCCTGCGTCTTGCAATGCAGAGCGAGAAGACGGACGAATGTCTGCTGCTCATGTCCGCCTGCTATGAGGCAAAGGGCGACTATGTGAACGCCATTGCCATTCTCGAAAGCTCAAACAGCGGAAGCGATGCAATTTCGGAACGCATCGAAAGGCTGAAAAAGGCAAAAGAGGAGTACGAAAACGGCAAAACCGTGCTGATTTGCGGCGAGCCCTACGCGGTTGACAGCACCATGCTTGATTTGTCGGGAAAACGAATCCGCAGCAACAGACTTGACGAACTGAGTAAGCTCGAACAGCTTACAAGTCTGAGGCTCAACAACAATCTGATTATGAAGCTGGACTTCCTGAAACCGCTGAACAAGCTTGTTTCCCTTGACCTGAGCGATAATCAGATAAGCGACATTTCCGCGCTTGCCTATATGCAGAATCTGCGCACCCTGCATCTTGACAATAACAGAATCAGAGACTTTACTCCGCTGTATAATCTCGACAAGCTCACAACGCTGACAATCGGCGGTATGGAAATAAGCGAAAGCCAGCTTGAAGAGCTTAAGAAGGCCCTGCCGGGCTGCATCATTTTCAGCGATGAGGCGGCGGAGGACATTGTGGAAATACGCATGGGCGGCAAAACCTTCAAGAGCGATGTCACAACTCTTGACCTCTCAAATTGCGGCCTTACGGACATATACGCCCTGAGCGTCTGCACAAAGCTCACAAGCCTCAATATTTCGGGCAACTATATTCACGACCTGACTCCGCTTATGGATATGCCCAACCTGAAGGTGCTTGATCTCAGCAACAATAAAATCAGCAATATCGGTCCGCTTATGGGCCTTACAAAGCTTGATAAGCTTAACATTGAGGGCAACAGCGTAAGCAGTATTGCCGCGCTCAGCGACCTGACACAGCTTACGGAGCTGTATCTCAAGTCCAATCCTCTTAAGAGCGTTTCTGCTCTGACAAAGCTCACTGCGCTCAAGTATCTCGGACTTCAGAACACAGGAATAGATGACAGCTCCCTTGCAAAGCTTTACAATCTGAAGAGCCTCAAATCCGCTGCTCTTGATGAAAACGGCGGCATAACCGAGACAGGCGTTGCCGAGCTTCAGAAGAAGCTTCCGAACTGCAGGATCACCTGGTCCGTGCCCGTCGGACAGATTGAAATCGGCGGCACAAAAATCAGCATTGACGCAGAAACCGTAATGCTTTCCGGACTGGAAATAACGGATATTTCCGCGCTGTCGGCACTTACAAACGTCAGGTTCCTTGACCTGAGCGATAACAGCATAACGGATTTCACAGCACTCTACGGCTTGCAGACACTCACCGAGCTTGATATTTCGGGCAATGTAATTACTCCCGAAGAGTTAAGCGCACTGGAGCAGGCTCTGCCCAACTGTACCGTAAACGCTATGTGAGTTGTGAACAAAACCGACTGACGTTCTGCGGAATTTTGCTGCATTTTATACAAAATGCTCTTTAATTCCGTGAAAATGTATGGTATAATATAACCAAATCAGGATAAACCTGTAAACGCAGAAAGGAGCTGACACAAATGAAGTTCACATTTGCAGAAAAGAAGATGGATTCCTCCGAGGAGCTTAGAGCTTATGCCGAGCGTAAGATTTCAAAGCTTGACCGCCTCTTCCGCAACGAAGCTGAGGCTTTCGTAACCTTCAGCGTTGAGCGCGGCAGACACAGAGCGGAGATCACCATCAAAAACAACGGTATGTTCTACCGTGCAAACGAACTTACAAACGACATGTATGCTTCCATTGACTCGGGTGTTGCCGCAATTGAGCGCCAGATTCGCAAGAATAAAACCCGTCTTGAGAAGCGGCTGAGGGAAGGAGCCCTGGAGCGTGAGGTCAAACCCTCCTTTGTACCTGCGGAAGATGCACCCGATGAATTTGAAATCGTCCGCAGCAAGCGATTTTCCATCAAGCCCATGTCACCTGAGGAAGCAATTTTGCAGATGAACCTTCTGGAGCACGAATTTTTCGTATTCAGAAACGACGAGGAAGGCGGCGCAATCTCGGTAGTATATGCCCGCAAGAACGGCGGCTACGGTCTTATCTGCGATACAGAAGAAGAGTAAAATTTCACAGCCCCGACACAAGTCGGGGCTGTTTTTAAGGAAGATAGCATGAGATATACAGAAGTAATAATCGAAACACCGGAAGATGAAATTGATGCACGCTGCGAAAAGCTCACGGAGCTTGGCTGCTGCGGCTTTGTAATTGAAAACGAAAGCGATTTCAGGGATTTTCTTGAAAATAACCGTCAGTACTGGGACTATGTTGACAAGGAGCTTGAAGACAGCTACAGCGGAGCTTCCCGCATAAAGCTGTATCTTGAGGACAACGCCGACGGTGCTGCCATGCTGAAGGAGATCGAAAGGCTTTATGCCATAAGCACAAGCACCGTGGAGGACAGCGACTGGGAAAACAACTGGAGGCAGTATTACAAGCCCCTTGAAATCGGCGAAAAGCTTCTTGTTGTACCCGAGTGGGAGGAAGCAGAGGTCGAGGGCAGAGTGAAGCTCATTCTCGATCCGGGACTCATGTTCGGAACGGGCAGCCACGCCACAACGAGAATGTGTCTCGAGACGCTTGAAAAATTCTCAGGTGCGGGCAAAACCGTGCTTGACCTGGGCTGCGGCAGCGGAATACTCGGTATCGGTGCGCTTGTCCTGGGCTGCGACAGCGCCGTGGGCGTTGATATTGACCCCAAGGCTCCTGACATCGTAATGGAAAACGCGGCACTAAACGGCATCGGCGGGGACAGACTTAAGGTCTATGCAGGCGATATCATCGGCGATGCCTTCCTGAGAAAAATGCTGGGCGGCGGTTATGACATGGTGCTTGCCAATATTGTTTCCGACGTTATAATTCCTCTCGCACCTCATGTGCGCCCGTTTATGAGCAGGGACGCCGTTTTTATTACCTCGGGAATAATCGACGGCAGGGAGGAAGAGGTGCAAGCCGCGATTGAATCCGCAGGTTTTTCGGTCAAGGCACATCTCCACGAGGAAGAATGGCACTGCTTCGTGTGCAGATAAATCAAAATAATAAAAAAGGACGTTTCAAAGAAACGTCCTTTTTTGATGCGAATTAGTTGTAAATGTCGTTTGCGTCCATAAGCTTTACCTCAATTTCAAGGGTTTTGCCGTCACGCCAGAGGGTAAAGCGCATGATATCACCGATTTTGTGCTTTTCCTTAATTGTCGCAACGTCCTCGGTTGTGAAAACCTCCGTGCCGTCAATTGCCGTGAGAATGTCACCCTGCCTGACGCCCTGCTTTGCCGCATCGGAGTTTTTGTCAACAGCGGAAATATACAGTCCCTTAGGAATACCGTAATACTCTGCGGCACTATCCGGAACAGCGCCTACGGTGATGCCGATGGTGCTGCGCCCGTAAACTGCGCCGTCGTCCATGAGCGCAGAGGCGATTTCCCTTATTGTGTCTGAGGGAATTGCAAAGCCTATGCCCTCAACGCCTGTCAGTGCGGAAATGATCTTCATGTTGGTTATGCCGATAACTTCACCTCGCTCATTGAACAGAGGACCGCCTGAGTTGCCTTCGTTGATTGCGGCGTTGGTCTGAAGCAGATTCATCACGGTGCCGTTGTAATTAACGGAACGGTCCTTGGCGGAGATGATGCCGTCGGTCATGGTAAGGCGGTAGGCCTCACCGAGAGGGTTACCGATGGCAACAACGCTGTCGCCGACGGAAACCGTGCCGCTTTCGGCAAAGACCGCGGGAGTAAGTCCCCCGGCATTGATTTTTAAAATGGCAATATCGCTTACGCTGTCAGCGCCCACAAGCTTTGCATCGTATGTCTTGCCGTCGGTAAGACCGATCTCCGCGTTGACGCAGTCGGCGATAACATGGGTGTTCGTGAGAATGTAGCCGTCGGAGGATACGATAATGCCCGTACCCCAGCTGTAAGCACTGCCGTTCTGCTGTTCTGCCTTGACATAGACAACGGAGGGAGTGCTGTTTTCATACAGCTCTCCGAGCGAAAGCACCTCGCCGTCGGTTCCTTTGGCAAAAGCAAGCTCCATGCTGCCGCGGTTTTTCACCTCGGGAAGATAAACAGCGGCGCGTGTACCCGTTGCACCTGTGTAGTAGCTGTCAAGGAAATCGTGGTAATCCTCGGGCATTGCTCCGTTTTCAAGAAATTCCGCGAATTTATCGAGATTGGAGGGCTCGGGAGAAGCGGGCGATGTGACTGTCAGTATGAGCAAAACTGCAACGACAAGCAGCAGGGCTACGCACAGCCAGAGAAAGAAACGTCCTTTTTTTCGTATATCCCTCGGAGCTGCCGAGTCTGCCTGCGCATAAACAGCTTCAGGAGGATATAGGGGCTTGTACCAGCCATTTTCTTTGTACCAATCGTCGTTCATTGTTTTACCTCTTTTGCCAGCGGCAGAGTGAATACAAATTCCGTAACACCCTCGCGGCTTGTCACGCCGATGTCCTCGCCGTGACCGTTGATTATGGTTTTTACAAGATAAAGACCGAGTCCCACTCCGTCCTTGTCAAGACTGCGTGAACGGTCGGATTTATGGAAGCGGTCAAAAATGAAGGGCAGGTCGCCCGGGGGAATGGTTTCACCCTTGTTCTTGATTGAAACGTAGGCCTTGCCTCCGCGCTTGTAAAGGCGAATTTTAATCGTGCTGCCCTTTTCGGCAAACTTCACGGCATTGTCCGTTAGGTTATAAAGCACCTGAGTGATGGAGTCCCGCTCGGCAATGACCATAATGGGATCCTCAGGGAACTGGGGGTCAACATCAAGCCCCTTTTCCGTAGCTCTGGACTCAAAGCTGAGAAGAGTCTGGAGGGTAAGCTCAGAAAGGTCAAATCTTGTGCGCTTTGCCTTGTCAAGTGCGCGGCTGCCCGCCTGAGACGCGTCAAGCATACTGCGCACAAGCCTTGAAAGACGGCGGGTTTCGTCGGCAATTTTACGCAGGTATTTTTCTTCCTGCTCCTTGGGAATGGTGCCGTCAAGAATACCGTCTGCAAAGCCGGCAATGGTGGTCATGGGCGTGCGAAGCTCGTGGGATACATTGGCGATGAACTCCTGACGCTGCCTGTCAGACTTTTCAAGAGTGTCGGCCATGTTGTTGAAGGAATCCAGCAGTGTGCCGATTTCGTCGTCGCGGTGGTCGGAGTTTTCAACGCGCACGGAAAAATCACCCAGCGCAAACTTCCTTGAGGCGAGAGAAAGCTCGTCAAGGGGCTCGGCCATTTTCTTTGAGAAGAAAAGTGACATGAGCATGGCGATGAGCATGACAGCGGCGGAAACCGCAAGGGCAACGCCTATGAAGGTGCGCCACACCGCCATGACAGCCATGCTTTCCGAGGAAACAAAGACATAGCCGATGATTGCACCGGCGTGCTCCACAGGCTTTGCAACAACAAGTCTTTGCTCAGGATAAAAGCCGTCAAGTGAGCTGAGCTGGTCCAGCTCACCGGAAACCGTAAGCTCCCTCATGGTGTTCGAGGAAAGCTGTTTTCCCTGATGCTCGGGACAATAAAGCACCAAATCGGAACAGGACAGTACAAGACCGTCCTGATCGCAGATGAATATGTGGTTTCGCGTACTGCTGGCAATGGAGCTTATGGTCATACGCAGGTCCCAGCTTCCCAGCGATTCCTGGCGGTACTTTGCCGAGGCCGTTCTTACGATTTCGTCGGCGTTGTCATTAAGTCTGTCCCTGGTGTCGTTAATGAGGAAGCTTCTGCCAAGGAAGAAGAAGGCGGTGCCGATGATGAGAAAACAGCTTATTACCAGAATAGCAGTGGCTAAAAAGTTTCGGAAGTAAATACTCTTCATTTCACAACTTCAAATTTGTAGCCCACGCCCCATACGGTCTTGAGGCACCATTTGTCAGAAATGCCCTCAAGCTTTTCGCGCAGACGCTTGATGTGGACGTCAACTGTGCGGGAATCGCCGAAGTAGTCAAAGCCCCATACCTCATCAAGAAGCTGATTACGGGTGAAAACAATGTTGGGTGATGCGGCAAGATGGAACAGCAGCTCCATTTCTTTGGGCGGCGTGTCAACCTTAAGGTTATCAACGATAAGCTCGTAGGAATCGAGATTAATGACAAGCTTGTCGTAGACAAGCTTCTTCTCCCTGGGAGCCTCATCGGGCTCAGAACGGCGCATTACAGCGTGAATGCGGGCAAGCAGCTCCTTGACCTCGAAGGGCTTGGTCATGTAGTCATCGGCACCGATGTCAAGACCTGCGACCTTGTCGCTGGTTTCGCCCTTTGCGGTTAGCATGATGATGGGAACTGCGGAGGTTTTGCGGATTTCCCTGCAAACCTGCAGACCGTCCATAACGGGAAGCATGATGTCAAGGAGAATGAGGTCGGGCTCAAAGCCGGAAAACTCTGCAAGGGCCTTGCCGCCGTCGTAGGCGACGCGGGTTTCGAAGCCGTCTTTCTCAAGGTAGAGCATAAGCAGCTCTGCAATGTTGATGTCGTCTTCAACAATAAGGGCTTTCTTTTTCATGGTATTTCCACCTATCTTAAAGATTATAGTCTGATTATACATTAATTATACATTATGCGCAAAGCTAAAGGTGAATAAAATGTAAAATAAGCAGAGCACTCCGTGCTCTGCTTATAGAGACTGTGAAAAAACAGGGTTCGGAGTGCTCTGCTTATAATCAGTTGAGCTTTTCTTCGAATTTCATCATTTCAATATAGCGCTTTACAATGTCGGGGTCACCGCCTGCGGTAACACAGCGGCGGAGGTAATCCTTGTACTCCTCCTCGTGACCGAGCATGGCGTGGGCAATGACGGCGGCGGAGAGGGAATCCTCGTTGTTGGCATTGAGCTCAATGGACTTTTCGGCGTATTCCAGAGCCTTTTCATATTCGCCCGTTTCAATGTAAATCTGTGATATGTTGTTGTAGGCAACGGCATCAGGCCTGATGTCAAGTGCACGCTTCTGGCATTCAATTGCCAGCTCAAACTCGCCCAGCTCACCGTAGCCGAAGCCTGCATTGATAAGCGGTGTGGGAATACGCTTTAGCGAGGCGGCACGCTCATAGTGCTTTACGGAGCTTTCAAACTGGCGGAGGTTGTCGCAGCACATTCCGCTGAAGAATGCAGCCGCAAAACGCTCATCGACGGTTTCGCAGTCTGCCTGCAAATCCTCAAGCTTGTCGAGGGCTGCGTTGGGCTTTCTGTTGTTCAGATTGTGCAGGGCGGCATAGAAAAGCTTCTCCTGCTTGGGCTTGCCCTCAAAGGCGTCACCAATAAGCTCGCCGTAGGCACGCTTGTATGCCTTTTTGATTGCGCGGGTGTCGGAAAAACCGCTGTTTTTTCTGAAGAACACAAGAATGATGGTGGCAAGCAGAATAAGCGTTCTCGTAATATCGTGGGTATCGACAACACCCTTGACGACAATTTCGTACACCTGCGCACCGATAACGACGGCGGCAAGCACGCTGCAAAGAATAATCCAAGCTTTTTTGCCCATAATGCACCTCGCTGAAAGTACTGTAATAATTAAGACATGGAACGGATAAAAATGCAACATGAAAATATGGAAATTTACACTTGACTTTGTAATGAAACTGAATTATAATAGGCAAGCTGAAAAGTTCAAATTTTTGTACTCGGAGAAGTCGCGTAGCCCGGCCGAGCGCGCACGATTGGAAATCGTGTATACCCCATAAGGGTATCGAGGGTTCAAATCCCTCCTTCTCCGCCAAAAAGAACACTCCACCTTGTGTGGAGTGTTCTTTTTTTATATTGGAGGGATTTGAAGCCAAAGTGGGCTTTCGCCGTAAAGAAAACATGCCGGTGGCATGTTTTTAGGCGGAAGATCCGCAGCAGCTATGCTGCAAGGACACTCGATTTTGCGAAGCAAAAGCGATATCCCTCCTTCTCCGCCAAAAAGGAAGCCATACCGAAAGGTGTGGCTTCCTTTTTGGCGTTGCTACGCAACGGAATTATCCGCTTCGCTCAATTATATTGAGAGGGGAATACCTTCCCCTCTCAAACTCACCCCATGCAAAATCAAAGGGATTTGAAAGGCGGCTCTTGGAAACGTGCCGGTGGCACGTTTCAACCGCCGTGGCTTTTCCGCAGAAAAGCAAATCCCTCCTTCTCCGCCAGAGTGATTGCCTGATTTGTCTACCAGATAAATCGGGCAATTTTTATACATTAGTGGCAAAAATGTCCGATAACTCAATAAAATTTAGGAAAACCGGCTTCGGAATGGTCGATGAGACCGCTCCGGAGCCGGTATTTTTTGTTTTCAGGGCAAAAATTTCGCGCACCTTTTGCTTCGAATTAACTGAGCAAAGTAGTCGGAAAAAGTTAGCGATGGGGGGATTTGAAGCTTCTGAATTTTGAATATAGTTACACAATAAAAGTTCCAAGTAGTTTAATGCATCAAAAACTGTCGATTGATATTTGCATTGTTGTTAGAATAACCGAATACCTCTATAGGGAATCTTCCAATTTCAGGTTCCATTCATTTCCCTCCATTATTATACTCTAGCGGTTACTCATAGTCAACAATACGGACTAAAATTCCAAAATTCTTTCATTGATATTTCTAACGCATTGATGACCTTTTCAATGCTTGTTAGAGTTGCGTTACGTTTTCCTGATTCAATTCCTGCTAAATACGTTCTATCAATGCCTGCTTTTAATGCCAATTTTTCCTGAGAAATACCTAATTGCTGCCGCAGATATCTGATTCTGTTTCCAACATCATCTGTTATCATAACCAATCCTCCATAATAGATATCGACATAATTCTACACAGAATGATGTTTATCAGTCAACGGACTATGCGTAACAGACGGCTTCACAATTTTTGGACTAAAGCAGGATATAAACTCTGCTGGTGTACTTTTGGGACGAATACCCTATCCCTACGCACCGTTTGGGACGAATACCATATAGAAATATCCCCCATCATTCGATGGGGGATATTTCTATATGGAAAGGTTTTACCTTACTCAAATTCCTTTTCAATTCTTCCGACAAGCTCTGCCTTGGTTTTTTCGTCCGCAAAGGCTGCGTTTGCGGAGTTCAGAAGCAGCTTTTTAACCTCTTCCTTCTTAAGCTCAAAGGTGTCAACGAGAAGCTGCAATTCCTTTTTCAGCGTTGTGTCGGAAACGCTCATGTTGTCGGTGTTGACTGTGACATTCGCACCGGCATAAAGATACTGTCTGAGGGGGTACTTTTCGATGCTGTCGAAAATCGAGGTGTTGAGGTTGCTGGTGGGGCAGAACTCCAGAGGCACCTGACGTGCCACGACCTCCTTCAGAACCTTGAGGTCCTCGTAAGAGCGTATGCCGTGGCCGATGCGCTCGGTTTCAAACAGAATTGTCTTGTGGACGTTTTCGGGACCTGCGGCTTCGCCTGCGTGGGTGGTGTTGCGAAGTCCGAGACGCTTGCACTCATCGAAAAAGTAGCGGAAGTATTCTGCGGGATAGCTTGCCTCATCGCCTGCAATGTCAACGGCGCAGACACCTTTGCCGCGGTATTTGTCCGCAATTGCAAGGGTCTCAAGGTTTGCCTCACGGTTATCCTTTTCGCGCATACAGCAGATAATGAGATTTGACTTGAGGTCGCTGCGCTCCATGCCCTCAATGGCGGCAAGCACCGCGTCCTCCTGGGAAAGTCCCTTTTCGCAGTGGCGCTGGGGTGCAAAGCGGATCTCCGCATACATGAGCCCCTGCTGCTTAAGCTCCTCTTTCAGATTGCACACCGCCTGGGAAACGGCCTCCTTTGTCTGCAGGAGAGAAAGGGGGAAGCTGAACTTTTCGAGATATTCGTTGAGATCGCGGCAGTTATCGGAAAGGGAAAGGAGCTTTTTGACGTCTTCGTCACTTTCGGGAATTTCAATGCTCTGCATGGCGGCAAGCTGCTTGGCGGAAGCAACGGAGATTGAACCGTCAAGATGCAGGTGCAGGTCTATAAGACAGCTCAGCTCTTCAATGCTGAACTTGTTCTTATTTATTGTGGCAAGGTAAAGTGATGCGGCGGCAGAAGCGGCAAAAGCCGCAAAAACGGGCAACTTGCTTTTCATTAAGTATCACCTTTTGAAAATATAGTTTCGTATATATTAAAAGGCATTATAGCACAGATACTTTGAAAAAAACAAGCTCAAATATCAGAATTGTAAAAAAGACAGCAGAGCAGCCGATGAATTTAAATCGCCTCGCTCACCGCTGAAGGCGGCAACCGCGAGGCATGATATCATGAGGTCAAGAGTTCTTAACCAACCATTTTCAGCATAAAAAAAGAGACACCTAAAGGTGACTCTTTTTTTATGGTGGAGACGGAGAGGATCGAACTCTTGACCTCATGAATGCCATTCATGCGCTCTCCCAACTGAGCTACGCCCCCATCAGCATGAGTATTTTAGCAGATGGGAGAAGAGTTGTCAACCCGAATTTCAAATTTACATCAGATGGCGGGTACGGGCTCCTCGTCTTTCTTCGCGGCGGGGATCGTCACGTTTATGCCGTTGATCTCAACGCCCTCGCTGACGTTTACGAGCAGATATTTTACGCCGTTTATGGTACGGGCGTGGATTAAATCCTGTCGGTCGGGATTGACCTTAATCACCACATCGGGAGTGCGATACTCAAGCACGCGGTCATTCATCAGATTCTGGGGCGGAATTTCCGCGTCCTCGCCGAAGGCGGCGGCATATCTGCCCGCGAAATCCTGCACCCTGCCGCTTTCAACACCGCAGGCGCTGATGATCTGCTGAACCTGCTGTGAGGAAAGCTTCAGCGTTTCGGGGATTTTTGCCTCCTTGTGCTCGGTGACGATGCCGTGAAGCTCGGAGTGAATATCCTGAACGAGCTCGGCGCTGCAATCATCGCCCAGAGCCTCGGCAAGCACACCCTTAAAGGTGTCGCGCTGAGCATTTACGGGCATGAAGGGACGCACGCTAAAAATGCTGCTCAGGAAGGCGTCATAACCCTTAACGGCACTGCGTGCATAGTACAGTGCGCCATATATATTGGTGGCGCGGTCGTCAAAGGCGGGGAAGGTGAAGCCGAGCTCGGGGGGATAGACCACCCAGTCAACACCGCGGTCACGGAAAATCTCATTGGCGGAATCGTAGTGCAGAACTGCGGTGGTTTCCTTTACGGGACAGACGGAGCAGACAAAATAGCTGTGCTGTGTGTCGCCTGCATCGTCCTGAAATTCTCCGTCGGAGGACCTGTATGGTACATCGTAGCAGTCATAGGCCATGAGAATGAGGTAATTCACCTCAAGCTCAAGGGACATGGCGATTTTGCCGAAGAGCCTGTCCAATGCCCCCTCATCGTTGAGCTTTGACTTTCTCAGCTGCATGAGAAGTCTGTGCTCTTCGCTGTCCACAACCTGCTGAGTACGGAAAACAATGTCATTGAGGGTTTTGCCCATGCTTCCGCCCAGCGCTTTTTTGAGAAGATTAAGGTATTTCTCCTGCTCGTCAAGGGGCATCATCTCAAGGCTTTCCTTGAATTTGGTGATAATTTCGCCCTTCGTGTTGACGTAGCAGCCGTAAACTGTCTGAATATTGCCCCGCTCCTGCTTGAACCGGCGGCGAAGCTCCGCCACTTCCTTGTTAATCATAGCAACCTCGAAATTAAAAATTACCGCACAATTTTACCGCATTATCTGATGCTGGTCAAGGCGGAAAAAAGGTGAAAAATGTGGGCGGTGATCTTCAATGCGGCATTACGGAAAATGAACAGTAATAAAAGACAGCTGAGGCTTCAGCTGTCTTTTATTACTGTTCATCGAACATATAGCTTAAATCTTTTCGGTAAATGAATTTCGGCTCGGTCTTTTTGATAAGACGGGGAATGCTTTTGCGGTATTCGATAATGACGATGAGGGCGCATACAAGCATAATGCGGCTTACCATGGTAACGTCAATGACAACAATGGCAAGCACCCATGAGGCCAGCGCAGCAATCATTGAGGAAAGGCTTATGTAGCGGCTGAGGAAATATACGCCTGCAAAAATAAGGATAACCGCGAAGCCGAGCTCAAAGTTGAGGAACAGGGAGCAGACGGCGAAAGCCGCAATACTTGACTGCCCCCTGAATTTGTAGATAAAGGGGAAATTGTTGCCCAGCAGAGTACAGAGCATGGCAAAGGCACGGCCAACCTCGGACATATCGTAAATGCTCATCAGCCAGCCGCCGAGAAGCACGGGAAAGCCGAACTTAACGATTGTCAGAACCGCAAGCCAGACAAGCTGCTTGAAGCTTGAATCCTTTAGAAAGCGGGTAATGCCCAGATTGGTTTTTTCATATAGCAGCAGGTTCCTCCTAAAAATCAGGTGGGAGGCGAGAATGAGGGTGTTGAGATTACCCATGAAGTAGGAAAACGCGGCGATGAATACAAGCAGAAGAACCAGCAGAAACATCAGTCCTTATCTCCCTTCTGTCGAATTACGATGCGAACGGGTGTGCCCTCAAGACCGAAAACGGAGCGGATCTGATTTTCGATATAGCGCTGATAGGAGAAGTGAAACAGCTCCTTGGTGTTGCAGAAAATGACAAAGTTGGGAGGGCAGATGCCGGTCTGCGTCATGTAGTAAATCTTCAGACGGCGGCCCTTGTCCGTGGGTGGCTGAACACGCGCCTGCGCATCGGCAAGGACATTGTTGAGCATACCCGTTGTGATGCGCATGTGACTCTGGTCGTTGACAAAGTTTATGAGCTCAAAGATACGATCGGTGCGCTGACCGGTCATGGCGGAAATGAACAGCACGGGGGCATAGCTCATGAAGCTGAGGTCACGCATAACGTCCTTGCGCATTTTCTCCATGGTACCTGTTTCCTTGTCGATGAGGTCCCACTTGTTTACGACAATGATGGAGGCCTTGCCCGCCTCATGTGCAAGACCCGCGATCTTTGTGTCCTGCTCGGTGACACCCTCCCGGGCGTCGATCATGATAAGACAGACGTCGGCGCGCTCAATGGCCATCTGTGCGCGCATGACGGAGAATTTCTCTACGCGCTCCTCAACCTTGCTCTTGCGGCGTATGCCGGCTGTGTCAATGAAAACGTACTTGCCGTGTTTGTTTTCAAACTCGGAGTCAACGGCGTCGTGGGTTGTGCCCGCAACGTTGGAAACGATAACACGCTTCTCGCCGAGAATGTGGTTTATGAGTGAGGATTTGCCCACATTGGGCTTGCCGATAACGGCAACGCGGATGCGGTCGTCCTCCTCCTCTTCCTCATCTTCGGGAGGAAAGTACTTCATACACTCGTCAAGCAGGTCGCCGGTGCCGTGACCGTGGATTGCGGAAACTGCAATGGGATCGCCCATGCCGAGCTCGTAAAACTCGTAAATGCCGGGGTCAACCGCGCCTGTGGAGTCCATTTTGTTGACGGCCAGCACACAGGGCTTTTTGGAACGCAGAAGCATATTTGCAACGTCCTTGTCCGCGGCGGTAACGCCCGTGCGGATATCGGTGACAAGCACGATGACGTTTGCGGAGTTTATGGCGATGTTTGCCTGCTCACGCATGAACATGAGTATTTCGTTGTCTGTGGTGGGCTCTATACCGCCGGTGTCCACGATGTCGAATTTTCTGCCGAGCCATTCGCATTCGGCGTAAAGTCTGTCGCGGGTGACACCGGGAGTGTCCTCAACAATGGAAAGACGCTGACCCACCAGCTTGTTAAAGAGCATTGATTTGCCAACGTTGGGGCGACCAACTATGGCAACAAGGGGCTTTGCCACTCCCAATCAACCTCCGTTCTGATTGTATTTGTAGAATTTTTCCCTGTCGGGATCGCGCTCGGGGAGCTTCAGCTCGGGAAGACAGTCCCCGCTGATTGCGTCCCACAGATTGAAGCCGTCCTGCTCAATGGGGTATATGGGAACACCCAGCGCTTCGGAGGCCTCCTCAAGCGTTACGTCGTCAAGAAAATCCATTTCCTCACGGCGCAGCATATTCCGGGAAATGAAGAGCCTTTCGCCAAGCTCCTTACCCCTGAGCTGATTGATCAGATCCTGCCCCGTGATAAGTCCCGTCACATTTATGCTGTGACCGAAGAAATCATTTTTGATGGCGTAAACGTTACCTTTAATATTATCATACTTTTCCGCTGCTTTGCAAACAAGTTTCTGGAAATAAGGCGCAACGGATACGCCCGTTGCAATGGAAAAGGGAACACCGTCGGGCTTTTCGGACAGCATGAGGGCGGAATTAAACTCCGTTTCGAGAAGTCTTATCATGCCGACACCGTTTTCAAGCTGGGTGTGTTCCTCGTAAAATTCGTCTGGGGGAAGCTCTTTTCCAGCGCAGATGTACATTTCGTCGGAGCAGAAAAAGATTCTCGTGCCGTGCTTTTCGAGGCACTTTTCACCGAAGGAATTGACCTGCGCAATGGTTTCGGCGCTGTGCCCGGGAGTGAAGGGCTGAAGCTCAAAAAGACCCTCGCGGAATTTCGTAAGTCCCACGGGAACGATTGAAACGCTGTGAACATGGGGGTACAGACCCTCCAGATCCTCCATGGTGCGCTGAAGCGCCTCGCCGTCGTTAAGCCCGGGACAGCAGACGATCTGACAGTTCATGGTGATGCCGCCGTCGGCAAAGCGTTTCATAATCTCCATACATCTGCCGGCAAAGCGGTTGCGGAGCATCTTCACGCGAAGCTCGGGGTCGGTGGTGTGGACTGAAACGTTTATGGGGCTTATGTGAAGGTCGATAATGCGCTGTATTTCACGCTCGGAAAGGTTTGTCATGGTGATGTAGTTTCCGAGAAGAAAGCTCAGGCGGGCGTCATCGTCCTTGAAGTACATGGTTTTGCGCATTCCCTTTGGAAGCTGGTCGATGAAGCAGAAAACGCAGTTGTTTGCGCAGGAGCGGGGCTTGTCCATGAGGTAGGTTTCAAACTCAAGACCGAGATCCTCTCCCTCGGACTTTTTTACGTGAACGCTGTACTCCTTGCCCTCGGGACTGCGCATGACTATGCTCAGCTCGGGATCATAGGAGAAGAACTTGTAGTCCATAACGTCAATGATTTCGTTGCCGTTTATGGAAACAAGCTCGTCACCTATATGCACGCGGTGCTTTAAAGGGCTGTAATCTTCAATTTTGGAAATTATATTTTTCAATAATCTTTACCTCTTTGCCTCCCTTGTCTAAAGGGAGGGGGACCGCGCTTGCGCGGTGGAGGGATTCAAACTTACCTCTTTGCCTCCCTTGTCTAAAGGGAGGTGGCTCGGCGCAGACGACTGGGGGATTGTAAAAACCACTGTCATTCTGAGGAGCGCAGCGACGAAGAATCCCCTGAAGAATATGAGATTCTTCACTGCGTTCAGAATGACGGTATTATTTTTGCCGAGCCGATGCTTTGAACAAATAGCAAAAGGGGGAAAAAGAACAGCTCTTTTTCCCCCTAAAGCATTTCAATTACTTCTCGTCAACGGTGATAACCTGACGACCTTTGTACATACCGCATTCGGGGCATGCACGGTGAGGCATTTTGAAAGCGCCGCAGTTGGGGCACTTTGCAAGTGCGGGAGCGGTGAGCTTCCAGTGAGATGAACGTCTCTTATCTCTTCTCTGTCTTGATACTTTTCCCTTGGGGACTGCCATGTTGACACCTCCTGATTATAATAGCTGTTAGAGCAGCGTTATTTATCCAAAAGCTGCTCAAGAACAGCAAGTCTTGGATCTATTTCTTTCCTGCAACCGCAGGGGCCGAGATTTAAATTTGCTCCGCAGCTGGAGCAGAGACCTTTGCAATCGGGATCACAGAGGAATTTTGTCTCCATGTCCAGAACAAAGAGGGTGGAGAGAGCTTCATCGAGATCCAGCTTGTCTCCGTCGAGAACAAAAGCTTCGGGATCGTCACATTCGCCGTCGCTGATAAAGGCATTCAGCTCCTGGACCTTAACGCTGTCAAACTCGGTGCCGCATCGGTCGCAGACGCATGTCATATCCGCGCTCAAAGTACCCTCGAGTGTCAGGATACCGGCTTGATTAAACACTCTGCCCGTGGCTTTGGGGGCGGACTTGTACTCAACTATCGAATCAAATTCAAGACCCTCGACAGAAAGCTCGCATTCAAAGGGAACTTCACCGCCGGGAACTTCAATAATTTCTCTCAAATCAAGCAGCATAGCCTACTCCTCCATAGTCGCCTAAACATTATAGCTAAACAAAAGTATGTTGTCAACCGCAAAATTACTAAAAAACCGCTGAAAAAGCTGAAAAAATCGACGTTATTCTATGTGTATTTTAACCTACGGCGGCAAAAGTAAAAAGTGAAAAATCAGGGAAAAATCAAAAACCCCCGGCAGTAAACTGCCGGGGTAATCCCGCGATTGCCGTTGGGGCCCAATTATAACCTGCACAATTAGGCAGGTGGGTCGCCTCAGTTCTGTTTCGCTGCTTCCAACGTCCGACGAAAGTCGGGAGGCCTGCAATCCGCAGACTCATATCGGCATCCCTTATAAGAGATGTGGGTTTAATGGGCCTTAAGTCACATAGGTGACACCACGCACAACGCAGGACTTTTTTCTTAATAAGTGTTATGCAAAATGGGGCATAATTATTCCCTGTCTTCCTCCTCATCGTCAAAGAGAAGCACCTTGAATTTATCAAAAACGTCTTCAAGCTTGTCATCGTCGTCAATGCTCTCGAAAAGCTCGTCACCGTTTTCGTCAGGAACGATGCGGAGAATGATAAGGCCGTAGTCGGGATCGTCCTCGGCAATGTCGGTGGGCAGGAAGGCCGCATAGCTTTCACCGTTGTAATCCATGGTGTCCAGCAGCTCAAGCTCAAACTCGTTGCCGTCGTCGTCTATGATAGTAATGAAATCGTTGCCGAAATCTTCGCTCATGTTTGTTTTCCTCCAATACTAAGTTTCAAGCACATTTTAAACCATGAGCGCATATAAATCAAGAGCCTAAGTCCTCCAGAAGCAGCAGTAATTCATTCCTGCTCTGGACGGGTATGCCGCTATGAATAAGCTCAGCGTCCGTATCGTTGAGGGTTGCGGTTTCAATGTCTGTTACGTCAATGGGCGTTGATGAGGCACCGCGGTAAACGGCGATGAAGCCGCCGCAGTCGCGGAGGTAGTATTCGGCAGCCTCGGAGACCTTGTCTGTGGGCGGCGGGGTTTCGGCTTTCGGTGTGCGCAGGGCAGCGGCACAGACTGCGGCGGAAAGCACCGCAAGCACCGCAAGCGTGGCTGCTTTAGGTTTGATTTTCATGAATAACAACTCCTTCTGAACATTTATTATCCCACAAACGCGAAAAAATAAGACTTTTGCGGTAAAAAAATTTACAAAATGTATATCATTGCTTGACATAACGTGTTATAATGTGATTTCAGTATAAAATGCCATTAGAACTGCTTTATCTGCATTTTAATATAAGCACTATCCTTAGGAGGTGTGACCGTAAATGGCAAAAGAAAAAAGAAAGCGTTCCGGAGCCTTCTGGCGTGTGTTCGGAACGGTTATTCTGATTGGTATGCTGACAGCTCTGCTGTTCATCTGCATTTTTGCGGTTTATGTAAAAACCTGCATTATTCCCACCAGCGAGCTTGACCTCGGGGACTTTAATCTTAACCAGTCAAGCACGATATGGTATCAGGACGAAAACGGAGACTGGCAGGAGCTTGTAACGCTGTCCGGTACCGAAAAGCGCAAATGGGTAAGCCTTGAAGAAATACCCGAGGACATGGCGCACGCGCTGGTCGCCATCGAGGACAAGCGCTTTTACACCCATAACGGCGTTGACTGGCTCCGCACGGGCAAGGCTGCCATTAATATGTTCACGGGCAGCAGAACCTTCGGCGGCTCCACGATCACCCAGCAGCTCATCAAGAACCTCACC
This sequence comes from Oscillospiraceae bacterium, assembly GCA_045601285.1. Lineage (GTDB taxonomy): Bacteria > Bacillota > Clostridia > Oscillospirales > Oscillospiraceae > F23-B02. The sequence goes on along the minus strand of JAZRZJ010000041.1, from coordinate 1,999 downwards.
CATCAGGACGATGTAACCGTTCAGCGCAAGCTTCTTGAGATTTTCCAGGCACTTGAGTTTGAAAAGAAGTACGACAAGGACGATATCCTCGAATGGTATCTGAACGTTGTCTACTTCGGCGAGGGCTGCTACGGTGTTCAGACGGCGGCACAGACCTACTTCGGCAAGGACGTTAGCGAGCTGAGCCTTGCGGAATGTGCGGCAATTGTCGGCATCACAAATTTGCCCACCTACTATGACCCCTTCTACAGCGTTGAGCAGAACAGAGAGCGTCAGGAAAGCGTTCTCGAATGTATGTACGACCAGGGCTACATCACAAAAGCCGAGTACAAGGACGCTCTTGCGGAGGAGCTTGTGTTTGTCCGCGGCGAAAATGAACCCGTTGAGCCTCAGGTTTACAACTACTACACGGAAAACGTCATCAGAGATGTAGTTAATGACCTTGTGGAGCAGAAGGGCTATTCCGAGCAGGTTGCAGAGCATCTGCTGTACACAGGCGGTTATCAGATTTACTGCTGCATGGATAAGGAAATTCAGGAGCAGGTTGAATCCATTTACACCGACCTTTCAAAGCTTCCCCAGTCAACCTCGGGCAATTCAAACCAGCTTCAGAGCGGCATTGTAATCATTGATCAGTACACGGGCGACATTGTCGCAACGGTTGGCGGCACCGGTGAGAAAACACGAAACTTCGGCTATGACCGCGCAACTCAGGCAACTCGTCCGTCGGGCTCCTCCATAAAGCCGCTGGCGGTTTACGGACCTGCGGTGGAATACGGACTTATCAGTCCGAGCACATGGGTGCTTGATGCAAATGAGGAAAAGGTAAGCCTTGTGAACGCACCTGACGGCTGGTATCCCAGAAACTCGCCCAACACTTATGACGGCGTAATCACGATCCTCACCGCGCTTCAGGAATCAAAGAACACGGTATCGGCTCAGATTATGGATAAGCTGACGCCTGCGGCCTCCTTCGATTTCCTTTTAAACCGCCTGAACTTCACATCACTTGTGGATAAGGACTGCGGCTTTGCCCCTCTTGCGCTTGGTCAGCAGACCTGGGGCGTAACCGTTCGTGAGATGGCCCAGGGCTTTGCGGCAATCGCAAACGACGGCGTACTCACTCAGGCACGCACCTATACTCTTGTCAAAAACGCAAAGGGCGAAGTCGTGCTTGACAATCAGCCCAAAACCCAGGTGGCATTTTCCGAGAACACCGCAAGGGTAATGACCTATATGCTCAACAATGCCGCAACCTACGGCACGGGCTCAGGCTCACGCATGAACAGTATGCCCGTTGCAGGCAAGACCGGCACTACCACCTCTAACTGTGACCGTTGGTTTGTAGGCTACACACCCTATTACACCTGCGCGGTATGGACGGGCTACGACACGCCGGAGTATATGTCCTTCAGCGGCAACCCCGCAGTTACGATTTGGCACGATGTAATGGAACTGATTCACGCAGACCTGCCGTACAGGGACTTTAAAATGTCCTCAGGCGGCGGCCCCACCGGAATTTTCGGCACTCAGGAAGAGCTGCTGGAGCGATATGAGGACAAAGAGGACGAGGAAGAAGGCGGCAAGGGCGAAGAAGGCGGCGGAGAAACCGAGCCCGACGACCCCGTTCCCGTGGAATAATTAAGGAGGACTTAACATGGCAAATAAGGTGCTTGAATATAAGGGACATCCCCTGCAGAGAGCCGGCAACATAATTTATTATGGCAGCATGGCGGATAAATACATCATCATGCTTCAGATTCTTGAAACCAAAAAGGTCAAGGACCTGGACGTTGCAACCAAGGTTTCGATCCAGCTTCAGCTCACGGACCCCAACCTGAAATCCCGTGACCGCGTTGTAAAAAAGAGCGAGAAAACGGGTTTCTGGGAGGCAATGGACATTGCCACCGTATGGCTTGAAAGAGCTCTTGCACAGAAAGGATAAAAAAATACCGACGGATAACCCATCGGGATGTTTTATGTTCAGCTTTAACCGCGT
>JAZRZJ010000040.1:0-63080 GCA_045601285.1 Oscillospiraceae bacterium | reverse complement strand
AATTTCATATTGGGGTCATTGTTCTTGAGCGCCCTATAAAGCTTATTCAGCTCCGGCTTTGAGTTGGGCTTCAGGACAAGCGCAACCTCAAACAGTCCGTCATCGGCAATGACCGGCTGGCGAAAGCTTTTGAGAAGCTTTTCCGCAATGTTGCAGGAGGAGGCGGTTACACCGAAGAGGAAATCACCCTCAAACTCCTCGCCGTCCATTTCAATCTTCAGATGATTGCTGCGCAGACGGTTCAAGTCCATGAGTGCACCCAGGATATATGCCTTGCCGCCCAGATAGTTTTTGAGGCTCTGGGGCGTTGTATATGCCTGCCATGTGAAAGCGCCGAACTCGGCAGAGTTAATAAAATACTTATTGCCGATTGCGCCGATGTCTATGGCCTTTATCTCGCCCTCAACGATATTCTTTGCCGCCTCGAGAACTTCCATGGAAAGTCCGTGGTACTCTGCAAAGTCGTTGGTGCTTCCGCAGGGAATATAGCCCACCTTGGTTTTGAGGCCCGCGTCAATTATACCCGTTATGGTTTCGTTCAGCGTTCCGTCACCGCCGCTGCAGCAGATCAAATCATAATCCTTGCCGTAGGCCATGACGTACTTTGTCGCGTCCTCTTTTTCCATAGTGGGAAAGACCGTTACCTTATATCCGCCCTTAGTAAACACCGCGAGAACTTCGGCAAGGTTTTTCTCCATGGCCTTTTTCCCTGCCACGGGGTTTACTATGAACATCATCTTTTTTTCAAGCTTTGTAATTATTTCTGACATTTATCAATCACCCGCAATGCTGTTTGCGATTTTTCTGACATATATCATTTTACCCTATTTGCAGAATAAAGGCAACCACAAGTTTAATTCAGGCGGGTTATTAAACTTATTTTATGAGATTTTTTCAGCAGTATAGGTCTGCCGCAGTATTTCAAAGCCCGCTCGGAACAGCGGATTCACCGTCCAGTAGCTTATTCCCGCAAGACCGTACTCCCTTACAAGCGCAAGCCGCGCCTTCACGCTTCGGGCGTCTTCAAACCAGACCTCACGCTGTTTTCCGTCCGCCGCCGTATATCTGAACCACGGTGCCTGAGCAGCGGTGTCAAGCTTTATTTCCGCATAAACGGAGTCCGCAAGATTTGCCGCCGCCGCGTTTGAAATTACCGTTGCCGCACTGCCCTGCTTCCAGGGCAGAGTCCAGCTGTAGCCGTAATTCGAGAAGCCCAGCAGGATTTTCCCCGCGGGTATTCGCGTTACGGCATAGTCCAGCACGCTCCGCATGAGGTTTACGGGCGAAACAGCCCTCGGCGATGAGTAGGTATAGCCCCACTCGTAAGTCATGAGAATTACTCTGTCGCAGTACTGTCCGTGAACGGCATAGTCAATGGCCTCATATATGAAGCCCTGCTGATTATCCGATGTCTTCGGTGCAATTGCAGTGCTCAGAAAATAGCCCGCAGGGTGCAGAATTTCCGAGGCACGCCGCAGAAAGTTATTGTAGCTCTCGCGGTCATAGGGGTAGATGTACTCAAAATTAAAGTTTACTCCGAAATAGCCCTTCTGACGCAGCAGCCGCAGCATATTATCGAAAAAGCGGTTCTGCACCGCATCATCGGTAAACAGAGCGTGGCTTATATCCCCCGAAAAGCCTCCGTTTGCGCCGATGTTCGTTATAGTCAGCAGGGGCATAACATTCTGCCCGTAGGCAGCGCTGATGAGGTTTTCATCATTCAGGGGAATGATATTCCCCTCCGCGTCAGCGCGGTTTGAGAAGGGACTGAAATACGTCAGGTACGGCAGGGTTTCCCTCAGCGTTTCTGCCGAAATGTTCGGATAGGCATAGCCGTTGACCTCAATTTCACCCGTCGGGCTGCTGTTGTCCGGAATGGCAAGTGCCTGCCCGATCGTGAGCCTTGAGGGGTCGTTAAGCTGGTTTGTATAGGCTATGTTCTGTGACGGAACTCCCGTGCGCCTTGCTATCGAATACAGCGAGTCCCCGCGCTTTACAACATAAATGCTCATATCTTCACCTCACAGGTATGATATGAGCATCTGTTATTATATGTTCCTGCCGTTCAGCTTTGCGGAAATAAGCTCATCGCCGTCATAGCTGAGCTTCAGAGAGAAAAACGGCTCGTCGCTTTCAAGCAGGCGGAGGAATATTTTATCCCCCTCCCACAGAGTGAGCTTCATGAGCTCGGACTTTTTTATCCACTCAAGCTCGCCCTCGTCGCAGGCTCCGATTTCGCCCTCAAAGCCGTCGGCGGTGAAAAGGTGCATGAACTCAGCTTCGCACTTTGTATTCACAAATGTAACTATGCCTCGGTAGTGCCAGCTTGTGAGCCGCAGCCCGCTTTCCTCGCTTACCTCTCGGAGCAGACACTCCTCTGGGCTTTCATTCTCCTCAAACTTGCCGCCGAGACCTATCCACTTATCCTTATTTATATCATTTTCTTTCTTGACGCGGTGGAGCATGAGATATTCATCGCCGCGTTCAATATAGCAAAGAGTTGTGTTAATCATGGTTTTTCCCTCTTGTTGAATATACTGTATATATGTTATTATAGCCTCAGTTACATAAATCTGACAAGATTATTTTTTATAGGGAGAAAGGGGTAACGAATAATGAAATTAGATGCGTTAATAAACGCAAAAGACCGTGCCGCCCAATTCATGATGGACGACATCAAAAAGGTCTGCACCACCATGCCCAAGAGAGATCCCGGCTCTGAGGGCGAAAAGCAGGTTTGCGACTACTTCGCAAAGCTCTGCACAGAGGAATACGGCTGTGAGGAGGCTCACGTTGAGTCATTCAAGGAAAACCCCATGTCCTTTTTCGGCTGGATACGCTTTACCTTTACCATGACCATAGTTGCCGCCATTCTCTGCTTCTTCAAGGTCAAGGCGCTGGCGGCTGTATCTCTGGTGCTGTCTTTAGGCGGCTGGCTTCTGGCTCTGCTGCAATTCGGTATGTACCTCCCCATCGTTGACAGATTCTTCCCCGAAATGACCGGTCATAACGTGTGGGCAGTGAAGAAACCCAAGGGCGAGGTCAAGGCCCGTGTGCTCTTCTGCGGTCACTGCGACGCGGTATGGGAATGGCCCGTGAACTACGCATTAGGCGGCGTTTGCTTTGAAGGGCATCTTGTTATCTCCGCCATCGGCACCCTGTATTATCTGGCTGTTGCCATTATGATCCTCTGCGGCGCTGATCCCGAAACCGTCAAGTCCATGTGCCTCTGGGGTCTGCTGTTTATGCCCTTTGAGATCGGTATGTTCTTCATGTGGACATGGTGGGACCCCCATCACGACAAGCGCAACATTGTTGACGGTGCAAACGACAACCTCTCCGGCTGCTACATGGGTCTCGCGGTACTCAAGGAGCTGAAGGAGCAGGGAATCGAGCTGGAGCACACCGAGTTCGGTATTGTGAACGTGGGCTCCGAGGAGGCGGGTCTTCGCGGCTCCAAGGCATGGTGCAAGGCTCACAAGGGTGAGTTCGATGACGTGCCTACCTTTATTTATTCCTTCGACACCATTTTTGACCCCAAGTTCCTGCTGGCAAACTACCGTGACCTCAACGCCACGCTCAAGACCGACAAGGCGCTGGGTGACCTCTTTGTGAAGAGTGCCGCGGAGCTGGGCATTCACTGCGGCAAGGGCGTTGTGCCTCCTCTGGGCGGTGCCACCGACGGTGCGGCCTTCTGTCAGGCGGGTATGCGTGCCTTCTCCGTCACAGGTCTTAATCACAAGCTTGAAAACTACTACCACACCAGACGCGATACATGGGACAACATGAACAAGCAGGGTCTTGCGGACTGCTATGCGGTTTCCTGCAAGGTGCTTGAGCACATTGAAAACGGTTACATGGAAGGCAAGTAAGCCGCGGTAAAGCTTCCGCAGAGTCGCGCGAGGCATTTTCTTAAAAGTTTTGGCTGAGATAGCTCTTTATTTTATAATCAATTGCCAATCAGATTGTTCATTAACCAGAGCAAAAGGGCAACAAGAGTATTCACGGAAGAAAGGTATTCAGCATGATTGACAACAAAACAATTGTTATCACCGGCGCATCCAGCGGTATCGGCTTTGAAACGCTGAAGCTGCTTGCCAAAGGCAAGGGCAACAAAATTCTTGCCGTTGCTCGCAAGCCCGAAAAGCTCGAGGGCTATGCGTCAAACGTCATTCCCTTCGCAGCCGACGTCAGCAGCAAAGAGGGTGTGGATTCCATTTTTGCCAAGGCAGATGAGCTTTTCGGAAAAATCGACCTTTTCTTCGCTAACGCCGGCTTCCCTTACTACGAGGCTTATGACTACGTGGATTGGGACAGAATAGAAAAGATTTTTAGTACCAACACCCTGTCCCCCATCTATACATACGCAAAATATGTTGAACACCTCAGTGGCAGAGAGGGGCACCTTGCGATGACTATTTCCGCCATGGGGCAGATGGCAATGCCCGGCTATGCACTCTACGGCGCAACCAAGTTCGGTCTTGAGGGCTTTCAGCAGGGTATCCGCATTGAGATGCCCAAGAACCTCACTATGACCTGCCTCTACCCCGTTTCCACCGCAACCAACTTCTTTAAGGTTGCCGCTGACGGCAAAAAGGTTGACAAGCCCTTCCCCGTTCAGAAGCCTCAGGTCGTCGCAAAAAAGATGGTCAAGGCTCTTGAAAAGGGCAGGGAGAGCGTATTTCCCTGCGGTCTCTTCGTCTTCGCAAAGCTCCTCATGGCTCACTGCCCTCCAGTCCGCAGCTTCTACTGGGGAATGGAGCGTAAAAAGCTTGAGCGCCACCTGCTGAAAACCCAGAACAAAAAGCTGAAAATCAGATAAATAATAAAACTTGGAATGCTGACGCATTCCAAGTTTTTATGACGTTTAGGCGGAAAAGATATGTTCAAAGCCAATTTTCCCCTATGTGAGAGCGCACTCAGGCTTCCTTTATTTTTTCTATCCACATTTTAGGCTTGCTGAGTGAAAAGCTTTCGCTTCCCTTTGGAGTTTCAACAACAATTCCGCTGTTAAAGCCCATCTGCTTCAAAAGCCGCACTTCCACAACAGCCTCAGCGGGTATTTCGGCGCTGTGGCTCAATATGTTCATGGGGTTTGAGGCAAAGTACAGTCCCTTATCCGTAAGGTACAGCCAGCCGCCAACGTATTCGTCATTATACAAATGATTTGCGGCGGCATCAAGGTACACCTCGCACCTGCTCTCAAGTCGGGCCTTTACCGATTTGAACTGCTCCGCCTGACGCTTTGCGAAGCTTCTGATGTAAAGTCCGAAAAGCAGTCCCGCTGCGGCACCAGTTGCAAGCGCCGTAAGTACGGTCTGCTTTATTTCAGCGGTGCCGTTTACAAGCTGCGCTGCAGCGTAAATCACCGCGATAAACAATCCGAACAATGCGCCGGTTGCGGCGCTGCTAACATTTCTTTTCATCAGAGCTGCTGCTGCTTCCAGAGACGGTATGTATCAAGCTCCTTGCTTACGCAGGTGCTCATAACAAGCTTAATCACAAATGCGTCATCAATAAAGCCGATAATGGGAATGTTGTCGGGAATGATGTCAAATGGCAGCGCCGTGTACAGCAGGATTATTCCGCAGCCGATTATGACCTTAGTCGGAACATTCTTATACTCGCCCTTATAGTAATCATTTATCATACAGATGGCGTCCTGAATATCGCTTATGGTATCGCCCACAAGCGGAAGCTTTGTCAGCGGGTCAAGCTTACCCGTCGCCACCTCCAGCATTTCAAGCACGTTTCCCGTGGTTCGTGCCACCGAGTATGCTGCTCTTCTGACTTTTGAAATTTCCATTTCAGGCATGGTGTTTTCTCCCGTTTTCAATGTTTTTCACTATTTTAGCACATTATTTTTCTGTCGTAAACAAGAAAACCTATACATTATGCAATTTGTCAAAACTTACTGCACTTTGCGCTGTATCCGGGTTTTATCTGCTCTCTGACCGGCGGTGAACTCTCCATCATGGCAGATTCCTTTGACGCCCGTGAACACATAAACAGGCAGCAAAAACCCCCCCTGGGGGGTGGTTTTTTCCTGCCGGTTTCACTTACAGAGCGTAGAACATATCCATGATTTCATACAGACCTGCTTCATCGGCGGCGCAGATTGTAACGTTTGCAAAATAGTTGCCGCACTTGAAAACAATGGCCATCTGATACATCTCAACACCGTTGCCCTCGAGGTGAGACATAATAGCAGTGCGCTCTTCGCCGGCGAAGTCAACAGATATTATTTCGCAGGAGATGAGGTTGTAGCCCGCAGAGGCAAAAGCGTTCTCAAGGCCGGTCTTTCCTGCCTCGGCGTAATCCTCGGTGCTGTACTTGGCGGCAACCGCAGGCGTCTGCTTCTCAACAGTAATATTCATATTTTCCACGCCTGCTGTTACAGCAATCATATCGTAGAAGGTGCCGGAGTTCAGAATAAGGTCATGGAGTTCGTCATCTTCATACATATCTGCGACAATACCCATCATTTCGTACATTTCATCTTCGGAAAGAAGCTGCCAGCCGGCGTCCAGCTTTACGCCGATGCCCATGCTTTTGTTTTCATAGGTTCTGCCCTTTATGGTGCCGAGTTCAAATTCCGCGTCCTCTTCCTCTTCTTCCTCTTTGTCGATGTTTTCTTCGGAATTTACGTCCTCTTTTTCGTCTTCTGAAGGCTTTCCGGAATCGTCCTTATCGCCGCAGGCGCAGAGAGCGAACACCATCATTACCGCAAGAAGCAGTGCAATCAGTTTTTTCATAATAATTCTCCTTTTAATATTTTTTTCCGCATATATTAAACACCGTTTCCGCGCTGATTGCAACAGGAAACGCTGTAATGCTGACGCATTAAAAAACTATTGTCAATCGGCAACCTTAAGCCCCGTCATATATCGGCGCATCATGTCGAAAATATAATTGCCGGAGCAGCAGCGGATATAGCTGCGGGTTCTTCTTGAGCCTAGGTGAAGCTCACGCACGAAGGTGCCGTCCGCAGTTGCAAGGGACACAAACACGGTTCCCACCTCGTTAACGCCGTCGCCGTCGGGACCTGCAAGTCCCGTTACGCCCACGCCCATATCGGTGCCGAGCTTTTCTCTCACCCGCTCCGCCATTTCCTTTGCGACATCATAGCTTACGGCGCCCTTTTCCTCAATGAGTGCAGGGTCGATGCCCAGAAGCTTTGCCTTTGCATCGTTTGTATATGTGGTTACGCCGCCCATGAAAAACTCGCTGGCTCCGGGGATATCCGTGAAGCGCTTTGCAAGCTCGCCGCCGGTGCAGCTTTCCGCTGCGGAGAAGGTCATGCGCTTTTCCGCAAGAAGCTGGAACACGCGCTGTTCAACACACTCAACATCAACGCCGAACACAATGTCGCCCAGCTCATTGCAGACGTGCTCGATGACGGGCTTAATCATTTCCTCCGCTTCCTCAACGCTTTTTGCCTTTGCGGTAATCTGCAGGAGGCAGTCGCTTTCCTTGGCGTAGGGCGCCATGGTGGGATTTGTCATGGCATTCATTTCGTCCCGGAATTTCTGGTCAAGGGCGCTTTCCGACATACCGAAAATCCTTACGGAGTGGGAAACGATTTTCTCGTCGGAAAGTGAGCGAAGATAGGGCATGGCGCAGGCACGGAACATTGAGTTGCACTCCTTGGGAGGACCCGGAATCATGATGACGATCTTGTCCTCCGCCTCAAAGGCACAGCCCGGGGCGGTACCCCAGTCGTTATGGAAAACGGTGCAGCCAACGGGCAGCATGGCCTGCTGGAGATTGTTTTCCGTCATTTCCTTTGAGTAGCCCTTATTGGTGAGATAATCATATAGGCAGGCTTTTTCGTCCTCGTTCATCTTAAGCTCAAGGCCGAACTTTTCCGCAAGCACCATCTTGGTGAGATCATCACAGGTGGGACCGAGTCCGCCGGTTGAAATGATTATATCCGCACGGGCTTTCGCAATATCTATGCAGTCACGCAGGCGTTGGGGGTTATCGCCCACGACGGTGTGGTACTTTACGTTTATGCCGATTTCACTCAGCATGAGGGAAATGTCGCGGGCATCGGTGTTTGTAGTATGGCCGAGAAGAAGCTCGGTGCCTACAGAAAGAATTTCCGCGTTATATACCTTATTCGTCATAGCCCACCTTTATCCTTTCTATGCCGCTGTATGCCTCGTCCACAAGCGCGTCAACGTCAAGGGCGGACTCGACCTCCGCAACCTCCTTGAGCTTGGGCTTGGTTTTGGGGTGCTTGGGGGTAAACACAGTACAACAGTCCTCATAGGGCAGAATAGATGTTTCAAAGGTGCCGATTTTTCTTGCTATGCGGACAATTTCCTCCTTATCCATGCCGATGAGGGGTTGGAGTACGGGCAGGTCGGTGACCGCCTGGGTGGAGGCCATGGCCTCCATTGTCTGACTTGCAACCTGTCCGAGATTTTCGCCCGTTACAATTGCCTTTGCGCCGTTTGCCTCGGCAATGCGCTGGGCAATGCGCATCATAAACCTGCGCATGATGAGGGTGAAATACTCCTCGGGACACTTGTCGCGTATCTCCTCCTGAATATGTGTGAAGGGTACGACTTCAATGGTCATTCTGCCGCAGTAGGCAGTAAGAAGCTCCGCAAGCTCCACGACCTTCTGCTTTGCCTGCTCAGAGGTATACGGGAAGGAAAAGAAGTGGACGGGGATTAATCTTACACCGCGCTTTGCAATCATATAGGTGGAAACGGGGCTGTCAATGCCGCCCGAAAGCAGCGTAACGCCGATGCCGTTACTTCCCACGGGCATACCGCCTGCACCCTGAGTGGGTGCGGCGTGGACATAGGCGGCTAAATCGCGGATCTCCACATGAACGGTGAGCTCCGGATTGTGAACATCGACCTCGCACTCGGGATATGCCTCCGCAAGCTCACCGCCTACGTGCTGGGAAAGCTGAATGCTTGTCATGGGGAAGCGCTTATCGCTGCGCTTTGCCTCCACCTTGAAGCTCTTTGCGCTGAGCATATCCTCACGGAGATACTCAATTGCAAGCTTCGCAATGGCGTCGGCGTCCTTTTCACAGCCTGCGGCGCGGTTGACGCTGGCGATGCCGAAAACCTTGGTCATGGCCTCAAAGGCGGCATCCATGTCGGAAAATTCATTTGCGGGTTCGATATAGACTGTGGACTGCATGAGATAGGTTTTGAACTCGCCTATCCTCTGCAGGCGGAATTTTATGTTGTTCATCAGCTTTGCTTCAAAGCTGCGGCGGTTCAGTCCCTTGAGGACAATTTCGCCTAATTTGAGAAGGATAATATCGTTCATATGCGTTCCTCGGTTTACATAATTATTGAACATTATGATTATGTGAATGTGGTAGGATTCTTCGCTTCGCTCAGAATGACAACAGAGTGGGCGGAACAGGCAAGCCTGTTCCCTACAGCAAGTGTGTAGAATAGTTTTTAATGTAGGGAACGGTCTTGACCGTTCCGAACGTATTGCACCTCAAGCGGCTCACAACGACAGGGTAAATGTGCTCCGCAGCAAAAGAACTGTCATTCTGAGGAGCGCAGCGACGAAGAATCTCCGGCGAAGGATTTGATTTTGGGGATTCTTCTCTTCGCTCAGAATGACAGGCTTTTTAATCCCTATTCATCCTTCCTCACGGAAATCGTAGGTTCTGTACTGTATTGCCTCCGCAATGTGTATGGGGCTGATGCTCTCCTCCCCTTCCATGTCCGCAATGGTGCGGGCAACGCGGAGAATGCGGTCATAGCTTCTGGCGGTGAGTCCCATTTTATCAAAAGCCTGACGCATGAGCTCCTCGCACTCGGGAGTCAGCATACAATATTTATTAAGCGCCTTGGTGTCCATATCCGCGTTCTTGGAAATTTCACTTTCCGCAAAGCGCTTCTGCTGGGCATCGCGGGCTTTGTTTACACGTTTTTTAATTTCGGGAGAGCTTTCCGCAGGGGCGCGGTTTTTAAGCTCCTCGTATTCAAGGGCAGGTGCCTCCACGATTATATCAATTCTGTCCAGCAGAGGTCCCGAAATTCTGCTGTGGTAGCTCCGCACCTCGTTGGGAGTACAGCGGCAGCGTCCCGAGGGGTGTCCGTACCAGCCGCACTTGCAGGGGTTCATGGCGCACACCAGCATGAAATTACTGGGATAGGTAACGCTTCCCGCAACTCTTGAAACGGTTACCTCGCCGTCCTCAAGGGGCTGGCGGAGCACCTCAAGCACGTCCTTGCGGAACTCCGGAAGCTCGTCCAGAAACAGAACGCCGTTGTGGGAAAGGCTTATTTCCCCCGGGTGAGGTGTTGTGCCGCCGCCGGACATCGCTGCCGGGGACACGGTATGGTGGGGAGCGCGGAAGGGTCGGGTGGAAATTACGGGATTATTCCTGCCGGTTAAGCCCGCCACGGAATAAACCTCCGTACATTCAAGCATTTCCTCCCTGCTCATATCGGGGAGTATTCCCGCAAGGCGCTTGCTCATCATGCTTTTGCCGCTTCCCGGAGGACCAACCATGAGGATATTGTGTCCGCCGGCGGCGGCAATCTCCATGGCGCGTTTTACGTTCTCCTGTCCCTTTACGTCGGCAAAATCCGGATATGCTCTTGCGTCTTCAGATATTTCTCCGGATACGACAGGCTTTATCTCCGCTTCGCCGCGGATATGGGCGATAAGCTCGGAAACATTGGCAACGGGATAAATCTCTATATTCTCGGCAAAGGCAGCCTCCTCCGCGTTGTCCGCAGGCACAAAGAGCGCGTCAATTCCCGCCTTTGCCGCGGCAATTGCCATGGGCAGAGCGCCGTTTACGGCGCGAACCTCGCCGTTTAGAGAAAGCTCGCCGATAAAGCCGCAGTGGGCGCTGGGCTGTTTTATTGCGCCGCTGGCGGCAAGAAGACCCAGAAGTATGGGCAGGTCATACACGGTGCCCGCCTTTTTTGTGTCGGCGGGTGCAAGGTTTACGGTCACTCTTGAGGTGGGAAACTTGAAGCCGTTGGACTTCACCGCGGCGCGCACGCGCTCCCGCGATTCCTTGACGGCGGCATCGGGAAGCCCCACAACATCAAAGCCCGGCAGACCGTTGGTGACGTAGCACTCAACGGTGACCTCATAGCCGCCTATGCCCTTTACGCCCAGAGAACGAATTGTTGATAACATACTGACCTCCATGTTGTCTTTGGAATTGGGACTGCAAAATTACATTAGGGCGGAATCCCCCAGTCAGCTTCGCTGACAGCCCCCTTTAGACAAGGGGGCCATGGTGTGTTATACAGCCCGCTCCTCTGATGACAGTGGCATTTTGGGAAATAGGGACTGCTTGAGCGCAGTCCCTATGTTGTTTGTATATGCGGAACGGTCAAGACCGTTCCCTACAGTCAATTATTCTTCCTTGTCGCAGGTTACGGCGATGTGCAGCTCGTCAAGCTGCTTCTGCTCGACATAGCCGGGAGCTCCCATCATGATATCCTGGGCATTCTTGTTCATGGGGAAGGGGATAACCTCGCGTATCGTCTGAGCGCCGGAAAGCAGCATTACCATGCGGTCGATACCCGGTGCGATGCCTGCATGGGGAGGTGCGCCGTAGCAGAAGGCGTTGTACATCGCGGGGAACTTTGCCTTGACGTCCTCCTCGCCCAGACGAACCATCTCAAACGCCTTTATCATGATTTCGGGGTCATGGTTACGCACAGCACCGCTGGACAGCTCGATGCCGTTGCAGACCAGGTCATACTGGAATGCGGTGATCTCCAGGGGGTCAACCTCGCCATTTTCGGCCTTTTTGAGAACTTCAAGACCGCCGTTGGGCATGGAGAAGGGGTTGTGGCAAAATTCCAGCTCGCCGGACTCCTCGCCTATCTCGTACATGGGGAAGTCAACGATCCAGCAGAACTCATAGCGTTCCCTATCCATGTGACCGGGAACTGCTGCGCCAAGCTGCTTGAGCATGACACCTGCGGTCTTCTGTGCAGCAAGCTTCTTACCTGCGGTGACGCCCACAAGACAATTGGGCTTGAGTCCCAGCTTTTCGATGACGGCTTCTTTTCTGTCCTGCAGGAACTTTGCAATGCCGCCTACTATTTCCCCGTTCTCGTCCAGCTTGAACCAGTAGGGCTTAACGCCTGCCTGCACCTCAACAGCGGAGCAGAGCTTGTCGATATTCTTTCTGGTCATGTCGCAATCGGAAACAACGATTGCCTTGACGGTGTTGCCCTCCGCAAAGGGCGGGAAATCGGTACCCATGCACAGCTCGGTGATATCCTCAACGGTGAGGTCAATACGCAGGTCGGGCTTGTCAGAGCCGTACTTTTCCATGGCTTCATTGAAGGCAATGCGCTTGAAGGGTGCGGCGGAGGCAATATTATAAGTACCGTACTTTGCGAAAATGGGAGGCAGAACGTCCTCGATTACCTCAAAAACGTCCTCCTGGGTGGCAAATGCCATTTCCATATCCAGCTGGTAGAACTCGCCGGGGCTGCGGTCGCCGCGGGCATCTTCATCACGGAAGCAGGGTGCGATCTGGAAATAGCGGTCAAAGCCCGAGGTCATGAGCAGCTGCTTGAACTGCTGGGGTGCCTGGGGCAGAGCATAAAACTGACCGGGGTGCTTTCTTGCGGGGACAAGATAGTCACGGGCGCCCTCGGGAGAAGACGCGGTGAGGATAGGCGTGGTGATTTCAAGGAAATCATGAGCCATCATTGCGCTGCGGATCGCGGCAACGACATTGCAGCGGAGAATGATGTTCTTCTTGACCTCGGGATTGCGCAGGTCAAGATAGCGGTGCTTCAGTCTTGCGGTTTCGTCTGCGTCAAGGCTGCGGTTAATCTCAAAGGGCAGCTCGTTATAGCGGCAGCGGCCAAGAATTTCAACCTTTTCGGGAACGATTTCAACATCGCCCGTTGCCTGCTTTGCGTTTTTGCTGTCACGCTCGCGGACAGTGCCTTCAACGGAAATCGTGCTTTCCTTGTTTATTGCCTTGAAGGTCTTCATCATTTCCTCGTTTTCAACGACAACCTGAGTGGTGCCGTAAAAATCGCGGACGACAACGAAGCCGAAGTTATTGCCGACCTCGCGGAAGTTTTCCATCCAGCCGACGATTTTGACCTTTTCGCCGACGTTTTCAATGCGGAGTGCTCCGCAGTTATGAGTACGCATCTGTGTCATAGTTTTATATCTCCTTAATTACCGCATTTTTTACTCTGCGGTCCATATCTTCCTTAATAAGCTTTGCCGCCGCTGCGGGAGTCAGAAGCTGCTGCTCGCCGCTTGCCATATTCTTCACCGCAACAACACCTGCTGCCATTTCGTCCTCGCCGATGAGCACGCAGTAGGGAATCTGAAGCTTGTCGGCATAGCTCATCTTGGCCTTGAACTTCTTTTTCTCACAGTAAAGCTGGGTCCTTACGCCTGCATCACGCAGAGTGGTGGCTGTGGAAATCGCGTAGCCCAGCTCCTCACTCATGGGGATAACCAGAGCATCGGCAGGTGCGGAAACGATTTCATCGGACAGCATCCCCTGCTCGTTGAGGACGTAGAACAGACGGGTGAGCCCGATTGAAATGCCAACACCGGGAAGCTGCTTATCGGTGTAATATTCGGCAAGGTTATCATATCTGCCGCCGGAGCAAACGGAGCCGATTTCCGGGTGATCCAGCATCTCGGTTTCGTAAACGGTGCCGGTGTAATAATCAAGACCTCTTGCGATTGAAAGGTCAATGGCGAAGTTTTCCTCGGGTACGCCGAAGTCGGCAAGGTATTTGGTTACGGCTTTAAGCTCTTCAAGACCCGTATCGAAGGTTTCGTCCATGCCCTTATAGCGTTCAAGTGCTTCGATGACCTCGGAAACAGAGCCGTTTATGGCCATGAAGTCCATGATGTCATCAGCCTTGTGGGAGAACATATGAATCTCGTCCATGAGAATCTGACGCACCTTGTTGGCACCGATTTTATCCATCTTGTCGATGGTGTGCATAATCTCGGTGGCCTTTTCGGTCATGCCCGCAAGAGCGAAGAAGCCGTTTAAAACCTTGCGGTTATTGACCTTGATCTTAAAGCGCTTAAGACCAAGCTCGGAAAAGCTTCTGTAAATGATCGCCGGAATTTCCGCCTCGTTTATGATATCAAGCCTGCCGTCACCGATTATGTCGATGTCCGCCTGATAGAACTCACGGAAGCGTCCCCTCTGGGCTCGTTCGCCGCGGTAGACCTTGCCTATCTGATAGCGGCGGAAAGGGAAAACAAGCTGGCCGTAATTCTGCGCAACGTACTTTGCGAGGGGAACGGTGAGGTCAAAGCGCAGCGCAATATCGCTGTCGCCCTTATTGAAGCGGTAGATCTGCTTTTCGGTTTCGCCGCCGCCCTTTGCAAGCAGAACCTCGGAGGACTCGATCACGGGTGTATCAAGAGGTGTGAAGCCATATACGGAATAGCATTTACGCAGGGTTTCCATCATTTTTTCCAGCTTCACCTGAGGTGCGGGAAGCAGCTCCATGAAGCCTGACAGAGTGCGTGGTTCGACTTTTGCCATAACAAAAAGTTCCTTTCAACATGGGCAAATGCTGTCATCGCAAGCGACAACAGCATTTTGAATTTGATTCTCAGAGCGCTTATCTCTTCTTGGGATTGACTATATTGCGCCAGTCAAGGTCGCCCCGACGGAGTCCCTGAACAAGCACCTCGGCGGTTGCCGCGTTGGTTGCAAAGGGGATCTGATACTGGTCACAGAGGCGCTCAATCTTGTTTATATCCTCAAAGCCTGCAGGGTTCTGGGGGTCGCAGAAGAACAGCACCAGGTCGATTTCATTAAAGGAAATTCTCGAGCCGATCTGCTGGGCTCCGCCCTGGTCTGCGTGCATATACAGCGTAACAGGAAGACCCGTTGCCTCCTGCACCAGCTTGCCCGTGGTGTTGGTGGCACAAACGGAGTGCTCCGCAAGGATACCGCAATAGGCGATGCAGAACTGAACCATCAGCTCTTTCTTTCTGTCGTGTGCCATAAGTGCAATATTCATATAGTTCCTCCGTTCATTAGGCTTTTAACATTAACATTATAAACAAATCCGCGTCGTCTTTCAACGTATTTTTAATATTTCCGCCAATTTTTTATCTCAGCAGACTGCCCTCGGTTTCGGTAATGTCGCTGGCGCTCTTGATGCCGAAATAGACCTCAAGAATTTCGCGGGCAATGCGTCCGCAGTTTGCACCTGCGCCGCCGCGTTCAACAACGACAGCAATTGCGATTTCCGGATCCTCAAAGGGTGCATAGCAGATGAAAATGCCGTCGTTGGAAACGGTGAGACCCTTCTGCGCGGTGCCGGTTTTACACGCTACTGTAGATGCGGTATAGCCTTCAAACACGTGATAGCCCGAGCCTGCCCAGTCATTCGCAACCATGTACATACCGTTGTGGATCGCGTCCCAGTTATACTGCTCACTGTCGATTTCGCTGAGCACCTCATCCTCGCGCTCGAAAATCTTTTCGCTGTAATCGTAGCTGCGGACATACTTGAGAATAGAACCGGAATGACGCTGACCGTTATTTGCAACGGCTGCACAGTATTCCGCAAGCTGAAGCGGAGTGAACATACTGTCGGACTGGCCGATGGCGGCCTGAAGTGTATCGCCGATGGTCCAGTCCTCGCCTACCCAGTCATAGTGGGTGGCGCTGTTGGACATATTACCGGTATTCTCCGGAAGCTCAATGCCCGTTTCCACACCGAGTCCCAGAAGATGCGCATACTTTTCCATGCGGTCAATGCCCAGCTGACGTCCTACCTCATAGAAGAAGCAGTTGCAGGAGTCACGCAGAGCCTCGGAAATATTATCGGGACCGTGGACGCTGCCCGTTCCGTTTATCCAGCACTGAGGCGCATAGCCGTACTCCGCGTACTTGGTATAGACACCGCCGCACTCAAGGCGGGTTTCGGTATTGATGACCTTTTCCGTAAGCGCTGCAATGGAGGTGCAGGGCTTGAAGGTTGAGCCGGGTGCGTATTCGCCCTGAAGTGCACGGTTGTAGAGCGGATTGTTGGGTGTGCTTGCAATCTGTGCGTAGTTATCAAGCAGACTTGTGAGGTCATAGGTGGGGTAGCTTGCAATTGCAAGGGGCTCGCCGGTTTTGACATCAACCACAACAACTGCGCCGCCCGTGACCTCAATGTCCTTGTCGACCCACTCTCCGTCAACAAAGACAACCTTGTCCATGCTTGATTCAAGCTCGGCGGAGATGGACTCAATGCCGCTTTTCAGCGCACGCTCGGCAGCTTCCTGAAGCTGAATATCAATGGTGAGGTAAACGTTGTTGCCGGGAACGGGCTCCTTTGTATATTCGGTGCTGACAACGGTGCCGTCCTCTGCCGAGGTGTACTGCACCGTGCCGTTTGTGCCATGCAGATATTCCTCAAAGGCGCGCTCGGCACCCTCCTGACCTACCTTTGTGTCGCCCGTGTAGCCCAAGGCGGAATATTTCTCGTACTGGTCTTCATTCATCCAGTTTATATAGCCGAGTATATGTGCGGCATACTCCGTCTGATATTCACGGACAAAGGATTCCTTCACGTTTACACCCACAACGTTGTTTTCCTTGATTGCCGCAATGAGCTTCATATCTGCGTTTTCAACGAAAACATAGTCGGAGGTGTTAATCAGATAGCGGACATTGACGGCATAGCGCACGGAGGCGATGATTCGCGCCTCCTCAGCGGAATAGTTGCTGTCAATCTCATAGCGGTTACGCATATCCGAAAGCACTTCAACAGCGCTGGCATTGGCATCAAGTCCGCGGTTTTCCTTATATGCCGTAAGACGTGCCTCATCGGTTGCGCTCATGTCCTTATACTCAAAGGGAGGCGAATCCGTTATGGGCAGCCAGTCCGTATAATCGTTTCCGTACTCCCTCACCATGTTGACAAGCTGCAGGATTACTGCGTTTGAATCGACGCTGTTATCGCTGGGGAACAGCTCGCCCGTATTGATGAGCAGGTCGTAGCTGGAGGTGTTTGTTACAAGCAGTCGTCCGTAGCGGTCAAGAATATTGCCTCGTGCGGCAATGACCGTTTCCGTTGTTATGACGCTGTTTTTTGACTCCTCGTAGTACTTGCGTCCCTCGACGATCTGAAGCTTGTACAGCGACACGACATATACGACAAGCAGAACCAGCAGCACCGCTGCCAGCGTTATCAGGCGGCTTTTTTTGATAATATTGTTATTCATTGGCTTTTCTCTTTCTGAAGGGCAGGTACAGCAGTGCCATGGGCAGCAGTGTAATTACCACCTGGAGCATCGAGGTCCCAAGTGCGGGAAGAATTTCCGCACCGTGTCCGATAACCGCAATGAGCATCTGCGCAGCTGCTGTCACAATGCACGAGAGAACTCCCAGCACCATGAAGGTCAGGAAGTTTTTATTGATGTAAAACTCCGCAAGAAATCCGCAGAGAAATCCGATCGCGGGAAAAATGACGGTAAAAAGTATAGTGTTTTCGGAAAAGCTCATGTCTGTGAAAATGCCCATGAAAATTCCGAACACCGCGCCCTTTACTCCGCCGAGATACATTGCCGCGCCTGCAACCGCCGCAGGCATGAGCATTCCCTTGGCTCCGAAAATGCTTATTCTCGAAAACAGAACGCCCTGGAGCAGAAGCGCAAGTATCAGATAGACCGCATACTTCAGAAAGCTGCGGACTTTTTTCCATTCAAAAATTTCGTTAAGCAAAGCTTGCTCGCCTCTTATTCGATAACTTCAAAGTCCTTGACCACAAAGACCTGCACAAGACTTGTAAGGTCAACATTGGGCTTAACAAGACCGTATTCAATCTGACCGCCTGCCTCAGCCTGAACCGTGGCAACGGTGCCGATCACAAGTCCCTGGGGGAATGCACCGCCTGAGCCGGAGGTGAGGATTTCATCGCCGGTATATATCTGCGTGCCGTCGGCAAGATAGGTGAGCTTTGCATAGCCGTCCTGCATAAGAGCAAAGTCGCCGATGAGCATTCCCGAGGCACCGGACTGTGCCACAAGTGCGCCGATATTGGTGTTGATATCAATTACGGTACTGACAACCGCCCAGTTTGTTCCCAGCTCGGTTACCTGACCTACCAGCACGCCGTACTCGGTGATGACCGCATCGCCCACTGCAATGTCCGCAGAGCTGCCCTTGCTTATAGTGAAGGAATGGGCCCAGTTGGACGTTGTCCACGACACGACCTTTGCGGACTCCAGCGTCATATCGCTGTGCTTTTCCTTGAAGTTGAGCAGCTCACGCAGACGCGCGTTTTCCTCAATCGCCTCGTAACCGTTTCTGGCCTCCTCCTGCGATTCGGTGAGTTCCGCACGCAGTCTCTCGTTTTCCGCCACAAGAGCGTCATACTCATACAGATAACCGTAGACGCCCTCAAGCCATTCGGCAACTGAGCTTACCATTCTCTGTACCGGTGCCTTTACAGCACCTGTAATGTTCTTCATAAGGCCCGCATTTCCCTCAAGAAAATATGAGCCGACGCCTATGATAAGCGCAAGCACCAGAACAATGATGCCCAGCTTTATTCCGTTTTTCTTAAGATATTGCTTTACATTCACAGCAAATGCACTCCAATGGTTTTAAGTATCTCTCCGAGTCTGCACAGAGGCAGACCCATAACGTTAAAGTAATCGCCCTTAATGCCCTCAACAAACACGGAAGCCTTGCCCTGTATGCCGTAGGCACCCGCCTTGTCCATGGGCTCGCCAGTATCCACATAGGTCTCGATCTCACGGCGGCTGAGACGGCGGAAGCGCACCTCGGTTTCCTCCGCGCCCACAACCGTGACATCGCCACAGATGACACATATACCCGTGAACACAGAATGAGCTCTGCCCGAAAGCATTTCAAGCATCTGCACCGCGTCGCCTCTGTCCTTCGGCTTGCCGAGGATTTTCCCCTCTGCCCACACGATTGTGTCCGCAGCGATAACCGCAGTATCAGCGGGATATGCCGATGCAACCTCCCTTGCCTTTGCGCGTGCAAGTGACATTACGGTTTCCTCGGCGCTCAAACCCGGCTCCACGCTTTCCTCGCTTTTTGCGGGGCATATTTCAAACTCAAGCCCCAGCATCTCCAGAAGCTCTTTTCTTCTGGGGGAGCCTGATGCAAGTACGATTTTCATATCAGTCAACGCCTCTGTAATAAAGTCCTCTTGTCAGAACATTGGGACGGAAGTCGCCAAGTCCCTTATAGCATTTCGCAACCTCAAGACATTCCCTTGCGCTTTCCGTGGAAAACAGCAGACGCTGTCCCCAAAGTCCCGCGGAATAGATATCGTCCCTCTTGTCCGCCATAAAGAGCTTGTGCGCGTTATAGATGACGTTGCGGTGCTCATACTCGCGGACGACGGGGAACACGGAGCCCATGCGGTCGGAAAGCTGATTGGGATTCTGACAGTTGCATCGGCCTGCGTTGCGGCTTATGATGCACTGCTCCGTTACCATAAGCGGCAGCCGTCCGTAGACGATAAGCTCGGTATTTACACGCTTGGACAAGTCCTTTACCTGCGCCATTCGCATCTCAAAGGACGCGGTGGCAGAAAGAAATCCCATCTTTTCTATCATTTCCATTGTGTAGGAATTAAAGACATTCATGCCGAAGTCGGCACGGATTTTCATGCCCGCTCTGCGTGCAAGGAGAATATGGCCGATGTTGCCCACAAGCGCCTCGTTTATGCCCTTGAGAAAAAGCTCGGAGAGCATACGGCTTACGTCCTTTGTTTCGTTATCCGTTATGACACGGGGCAGAATTACAACGGGTACGGTACCCCTGTCGGTGAAGGGCTTCAGCGCATCAAAATGCCCGTACATTTCCGTAAGCGGCATATAGAGATATTCCGGCTTAAGCTCCGCAAGCTCCGGTGAAAGCTGGTCGGCTGTGCGCACCTGATAAATGCTCACGGGATCGGCGATCGCCGGCACGTTTGCAGGCTTTTCGGGCATGGCCAGACTGCGGCGCTCAAGAGGCTTTGCCCTCTCTGCGCTCATGGCATCAAGCAGCTTGCGGCGCAGCGCGTTCATTTCGGAAACTGGCATATAAAGGTTTTCGTCAACCTTGCTCTGCACGTCGGTGCAGAAATAAGGAGTTCCGCCCGTCTTGCTCATCTGCACGTTGAGGTTTTCCTCCGTGACGGCCTGGCGGATAGCCTTCTGAGGCTCGTTTACAAAGGCCATTACCTTGTGTCCGTCCTCGTCGGCGGCAACGGCCTTCGCCGCCTCGCCCGCGCTTACAACGCTGTAAATTCTGACGGGAACACGGTTAATCTCGCTGTCGGTATAGTCCTTGCGTGCCTCGGCATAAAATCTTTCGGTATTCTTGTCCGCTTCTGCACGGACACCGAACATATCCTTTTTATCCCCGTCAAAATAGCCCTGGGTAAAGCCCTGACGGGAGAACACGTTTTCAAGAATTGCGATTTCATCGGGTGTTGGTGCGCGGTGCTCCTTGATGACCCTTGAGTAAACACCCGTGACGATGCCCGTATACTCGGGGCGCTTCATGCGTCCCTCGATTTTTACGCAGGCAACACCCGCGTCCTCGATCTCCTGCAGTCTTTCCACAAGGCAGTTATCCTTGAGGGACAGGGGGTGGGTATCCTCCATTCTGCCGCCCATGGTGTACTCCATGCGGCAGGGCTGGGCGCACATTCCGCGGTTTCCGCTGCGGCGTCCGATGAGTGAGGACATATAGCACTGTCCCGAATGGCAGAAGCAAAGAGCGCCGTGGACAAAGATCTCGGTTTCAATGGGCGCGTTTTTGCTGATGTATTTTATCTGCTCAAGGGAAAGCTCGCGGGCAAGTACGGCACGGGTAAGTCCCATTTCCGCCGCTGCCTCAACTCCTGCAAGATTGTGAATGCTCATCTGAGTGCTGGCGTGTAGAGGAATATCGGGTACTGCCTTTTTGAGCGCTGACAGCAGACCTAAATCCTGCACGAGAATTGCGTCGGCTCCGATGTCAGAAACCTTGCGGGCAAGGTCGACAGCGCTCTCCATTTCTCTGTCGCCCACAAGAGTGTTCATGGTAACATAGACCTTGCAGCCTCTGACACGGCAGTAGCGCACTGCCTTTTCAAACTCCTCGTCATCGAAATTCTTCGCGCCTCTGCGGGCGTTGAAATTTCCGAGACCCATATATACGGCGTCAGCGCCGTTCTGAACTGCGGCTATTACCGATTCCGGTGAGCCCGCAGGGGAAAGCAATTCGAGCATACTTCCACCTCTACCATGTACTTTATAATAGTAATTCAATGTATTATAGCACACATAAAGCTATTGCTACAAGTCAAATTTAATGTTATAATTGATTTCCCTGTAAATATATTTTGAATTTTCTGTGAAGTCGAGGGCTGACGCATTATGCTTAACTCACACCCCGACAATTCCATAGCCGACAAGCTCATTTCCGCCCATGACGGCGATGTGGCGCTTCTGTACATCTGGCTTTGCCGCAACGGAGGCTTTGACGCGGACAATGCCGCCCGTGACCTGTGCAAAACCTCACATGAGATCGAATGCGCCTACGAAAAGCTTTCAAGACTTAAGCTTTCCTCCGAGCCCGTCAAGGTGAAAACGCCCCTCACAGCTGAGTCTGAAGTTCCCGAGTACAAGGCCGAGGATATTATTCAGCTTGCAAAATACGATGACGGTGTAAAGGCAGTAATGGATCAGGCGGAGGAGATCTACGGCAGACCGCTTTCCACTACGGAAATGAGAGCCCTTACCGCGCTGTACAATCACAACGGCATTCCGCCTGAGGTTTTCTGCCAGCTTCTCACCTACTGCAAGGACCTCTTCGCCGCAAAGTACGGTCCCGGCAGACTTCCCACCATGCGCTGCATCGAAAAGGAAGCAAATATATGGGTCAACCGTGAGATCCTCACCTTTGAGCAGGCGGAGGAATACATAGCAAACGCCGAATACCGCAGAAGTGCCATAGGGCAGGTTCAGGAGGCGCTGAACATTCGCGGACGCTCCCTTACCGCAACGGAAAGCAGGTACGTCAACGAGTGGCTGGACATGGGCTTTGATGCCGATGCCCTTGCAATCGCCTATGACCGCACCGTCACAAACACGGGTGCTCTCAAATGGGGCTACATGAACAAGATAGTGCATTCATGGCACGAGAAAAAGCTCCATTCCGCAAAGGAGATCGAAGAAATGGACAGCCGCAGTCCTGCCTCCGCAGGAAGCGGCCGCAATTCCGAGGTTGACCTTGACTACCTCAGGGCAGTTTATGAAAAAGTAAAAAATACCAACAAATAAAGGGTGTTGAACATGGCACTTGAAGGAAAGCTTCTTGCCCGCGCAAAAGTTAAACTTGCGGATATCCGCGAGGCAAATGCGGAGGAGCAGGAAAGACGTCTGCGCAGGATTTATCTCCGTATCCCCGAAATTGAACAAATTGACGCACAGCTCCGCACTCAGATGACGGAGCTTGTTCGTCTCACCATAAGCCGTGACGAAAAGCTTAAGGAGCGCCTTGAGGCTATTGAAAAGGAAAATCTCGAGCTTCAGGCACGCAGGACGGAGCTTCTTGTGGAAAACGGCTACGCTGAGGACTGGCTTGAGCCCATTTATTCCTGCCCCGACTGCCGCGACACCGGCTACGTTGACGGCAGGGTCTGCTCCTGCCTCCGCTCCCTCTACAACAAGGAGCTTACGGCAGAGCTGGGCGTGCTTCTGCGCAGCGGCAGCGAATGCTTTGACAGCTTTGACCTTTCGCTTTACGGCGACAGGCGCATCGCAATGAAATTTGTTTTTGACACCTGCCGCACATACGCTTACGAATTTTCAAAAAACAGCATGAATATGCTGTTCCAGGGCGGAACGGGTCTCGGGAAGACCTTCCTTTCCGCCTGCATTGCGAGAGTTGTTGCGGAAAAGGGCTTTTCCGTTTGCTATGACACGGCGGTGTCGGCACTGGAGGCCTTTGAAATGCGCAAGTTTGCCCGCGATGCCGAGACGGCTGAGGCCGCCAATGTCAAGGTAAGCCGTATGCTCGACTGCGACCTTATGATTCTTGACGACCTCGGCACAGAGATGAGCAACTCCGTTTCCCTCAGCGCTCTTTACACTCTCATAAACACCCGCCTTGTGAACGGCAGGGCAACCATCATAAGCACCAATCTCTCCGATGAAGAGCTGAAAAAGCGCTACACTCCCCAGATTTGTTCACGCATTGACGGCGAGTTTACAAAGCTTCCCTTTGTGGGAGAGGACATACGAAAAATCAAAAAGGAGATTTAAGCCATGAGCAATCAGCACGAGATTACAAAGGAAATTCCTCTGCTTGACGAAAAGGGCAACCTCACCGAGCCGGGCTTTGCAAAAAAGCTTCTCCCCGTTTATCGCCGCGCGGATATCAAGGCAGGCGGTCTGCGCATCAAGGAATGGGACTACTACCTCATCAACAACGGCAGATTTGCACTTGCTCTCACCATTGACGACAACGGCTACATGGGGCTTGACTCCATAAGCCTCCTGAACTTTGAAGAGGGCTGGGAGATAACCAACAGCCCCATGTGCTTCATGCCTCTGGGCAGCCGCAAGCTTCCCGAAACAAGCGCAGTCGGCGACACAGTTGCCGAGGGCAAGGGCTACAAAATGAGCTTTCTCAACGACGGCAGCGGCAGGCGCATTCTCTCCGCGGAGATGGATAAATTCGGTCCTGCGGGCAAACTCACCGCAAAGGTCGAGCTTTTCGACGAGCCCGAGGAGAGCATGGTAATCTGCACTCCCTTCAATGACAAGGGCCGCTTCTACTACAATCAAAAGATAAACTGCCTGCGCGCCAAGGGCGAATGCACCTATGACGGCAAAACCTACGTCTTTGACCCCGAGGAAAGCTTCGCCGTTCTCGACTGGGGACGCGGCGTATGGACCTATCACAACACATGGTACTGGGGCTCCGCTTCCGGTGCCGTTGACGGAGTGCCTTTTGGCTGGAACATCGGCTACGGCTTCGGCAACACCTCCGCCGCCAGCGAGAATATGCTGTTTTACGGCGGCAAGGCGCATAAGCTCAGCCAGGTGAAGTTCAATATCCCCGGCGATGAAAAGGACTTCCTCTCCCCCTGGACCTTCACCTCCGATGACGGACGCTTTGAGATGGACTTCTCACCCGTGCTTGACCGCGCCTCCTGCACCGATGTGAAGCTCATCAAGAGCGATCAGCATCAGGTCTTTGGTCTTTTCACCGGCAAGGCAGTTCTCGACGACGGCAAGGTCATCGAGATAAAAGACTTCCCCGGATTCGCAGAAAAAGTTGAAAACAAGTGGTAAATTAAAAAGAGCACCGACAGGTGCTCTTTTTTATGAGGAATCAGGGTTTAGGAGATTCTTCGTCGCTGTGCTCCTCAGAATGACAGGTGAGGTGAGCAGATGCGTATAATTTACCGTAGGGCAAGAGCTCCGCTCTTGCCGATATGTATTATCCAAGACCAACGCTGTCATTCTGAGCGAAGCGAAGAATCTCAATACACGAGATGCGGATTGCAACGGCTGTGACACCTTATCCACAGCGCAAGCGCAGTTCCCTTTTTCCTAAATGAGAAGGCTTTTTCAAAAATTTATTAAATACCTCTTGACTTTAAACCTGCTTTATACCCTATGATGATGTCAGAAAGGAGGCAGAAGCATGAACATAAGTACAGTTGAAGCAAAAACCGGTCTCACAAAAGCCAACATAAGATACTACGAAGGTGAAGGACTTATCACTCCGTCTCGGTTGGAAAACGGCTACCGCGACTATACGGAGAACAACATCGAAACACTCATGAAGATAAAGCTCCTGCGGGAGCTCATGGTGCCGATAGAAAAAATACGCGGATTGCAGGACGGTACGGAGGACATGCGTGCCATTCTCGAAGCGCAGTTTGAACTATTTGCCGCTGAGCAGGATAACATCTCCCACGCCGACAGAGTGTGCCGCAGCATCTATGATGACGGTGCGGAATATGAATCCTTAGATGCGGCAAAGTACCTCACACAGCTTCACGCTCCGCAGGCGGTTTCCGACGAATACCTCAACACCGATGCCATCCCCTACGAGCCGCACCCATGGTACAGATACTTCGCCAGAAGCCTTGACATATCCGTTTACACCATACTCTCCATTTTGGTTTTCTTTGTGCTTCCGGGAAAGAATGTGGATTCTCTTGGCGGCATCAGCGGTCTTGCCGTAAGCTACTGCGCCTTTGCCTTCATGTTCCTAATTGAGCCGCTGCTCATTCACTTTTTCGGCACCACCTTGGGCAAGCTCATCACGGGAATATACGTATATGACGAGGACGGCAACAAGCTTTCCTACCTTGCCGCCCTGAAGCGTCTTGCGCATATGTTCCTTGAGGGTATGGGTTTGGGTGTTCCCATCGTAGGCATTATTCTCAATATCATCAGCTGCAAAAAGTGCAATAAGAACGAGCTGGCATGGGACGAGAACATCAGCTACACCTACCGCAACACCACGGACCTGAAGCTCATTGCCTGCCTTGCCCTGTTGCTGCTGCTGGCTGTGCCGCAGTTTTTCTGCGAAAACATCTCCCGTCTGCCGCCCAACCGCGGAGAGCTCACCGTGGCGGAATTCTGCGAAAACTACAATTTCTACAGTGACATCTACAATCCCGACAATTACTATTACAACCTTGACGAAAACGGAAACTGGTATGCAGTTTACTCCGACTGGGAGGTCGGGGGCATTGAGCCGCCGGCGGATTTTCAGTTTATCACCGACAGTGACGGCAACATCACAAAAATCATTATGGACATTGAGTGGGGTGAGGATAATCCTTACTATGGCAACATAGATGCCCTGGATCACAACGAGGCTGCCTTTGTATTCGCATGTTATGCGGCAATCATGTCGCAGGAGGATTTTAATCCCTGCAGCTTTGAATGGACAAAGCTGAAACAGCTGCAGCAAAGCAACACCTTTGTCGGTGATTACAGCAGTATGCACAACGTAAGCTTTAACTGGGTGATCAGCGACGAGTTCACCTTGTGGATGGAAGGCACCGGCACCTGCCACGCGGAAATTACAATAAACTGAAAAAGAGCACCGACAGGTGCTCTTTTTTAATCAAGATTTCCGCTTTCATACATGAGTGCGGTCAGGGCGACGATCGGTGCGGTTTCGCAGCGCAGTATGCGCTCGCCCATGGAGCAGATGTGTATGCCGCAGGCCTTTGCCATATCTGCCTCATACTTTTCAAATCCGCCCTCGGGCCCCGTTATGACAGCGGCGGATTTTACGCTTTTCGCGTTTTTCAGCGCCTCGGAAAACCTCTCCCGCTCACCAGTTTCGTACATGAGCAGCGGCAGCTCCGTCTGCATTGCATGATTAAGCGCCTCCGTAAATGTGGACAGCCACTTCACCTCTGGGATTATTCCCCTGCCCGACTGCTTTGCGGCCTCCTCGGAAATGCGCTGCCAGCGCTCGATTTTCTTATCCGCCGTATCGGGCTTGGCTATGCAGCGGTCGGAATAGAAAAACACTATCTCCGAGGCTCCCGCCTCAACGGATTTCTGAATGATATAATCCGTCTTGTCGCCCTTGGGCAGTCCGCAGAGCACGGAGGTTTTCACCGTGGGCTCCGCCCTGCAGGGCACGACCTCTATTATCTCCGCCTCGGCCTCGTCCTTGTCGGAACGGATAAGACGGCAGTTATAGTCCGTTCCCTTTCCGTCGCAGATGGTTATTTTTTCCCCGGGGCGCAGACGCAGAACGCGCACGTGCTCCGCATCACGTCCCGTTATAATGGCGGTTCCCTTGAGTTCGTTTGTTCCGAGCATGAAAAATCTGGGCATGGGTTTTACCTCGTTCAGAATTTTTTATATTATTATCTCACACCCGGCACCTTAATGCAAGACGGGGCATAGAATGTTTCGGGTGAGTTACATGGACGAAGCAATGGATTTTCGGAATTTCAATGATATATGGGCAAGGGTGACGGAGAAATCCGACGAAGACGCTCCGCCCATTTCCGCGGAAATAAAGCCCGGGGAAAAAATCTGCATTCTGCCGCGCTGCGAAAAAAGCCGCGCCGTGCGTTTTATTCCCGAAATATAAGGAAACGGCAGTGCGACGCGCTGCCGTTTTTCACTTTATGCACTTATCTTCACGTCTGATACGCAAAGACCATTTATTTACATTATATCACATAAAAGCAGGGGCATATTAAAAGCGTGGCTTTTTATAAAATGCCGAATATTTTTCTTTGCTATTGCAATCATAAAACGCATGCTGTATAATCCTTCCGTTAAAAAATCCATGGCATTTTTATGCTGAATAGAGGTATTTCTTATGAGCCGTATGGTAGGCACCGTATCCAGAGGTCTGCGCGCTCCCATTATCCGCGAGGGCGACGACCTTGTAAAAATCGTAACCGAAACCGTTCTCGAATCCTCTGCGCAGGAGGGCTTCTCCGTCCGCAACCGCGACATCGTTGCCATGACCGAAGCTATCGTTGCACGTGCTCAGGGCAACTACGCCACCGTTGACGACATTGCCGCCGACGTCAAGGCAAAGCTCGGCGGAGAGACCGTAGGCGTTATCTTCCCCATTCTTTCCCGCAACCGCTTCGCAATCTGCCTCCGCGGTATTGCAAAGGGCGCAAAGAAAATCGTTCTCATGCTGTCCTATCCCTCCGACGAGGTGGGCAATCACCTTGTTGACCTTGACCAGCTTGACGAAAAGGGCGTTGACCCCTACCGCGATGTTCTCACCCTTGAGAAATACCGTGAGCTTTTCGGCTACGGCAAGCACCGCTTCACCGGAGTTGACTACGTTCAGTACTACTCCGACCTTATCACCGAAAGCGGCGCAGAGGTTGAGATTATTTTTGCCAACAGAGCAACCGCAATTCTTGACTACACAAAGAACGTAATAAACTGCGATATTCACACCCGCTTCCGCACAAAGAAGATGCTGAAGGCCGCAGGCGCAGAGCGCGTTTTCGGTCTTGACGAAATCATGAACGCTCCCGTGAACAACAGCGGCTACAACGAAAAGTTCGGTCTTCTCGGCACCAACAAGGCAACCGAGGACAAGGTAAAGCTCTTCCCCCGCGACTGTCAGGAGCTTGTTGAGGAAATTCAGGACAACATTCTCAAGGCAACGGGCAAGCTTGTTGAGGTCATGGTTTACGGCGACGGTGCCTTCAAGGACCCCGTGGGCAAAATTTGGGAGCTGGCTGACCCCATTGTTTCCCCCGCCTACACCGCAGGCCTTGAGGGAACTCCCAATGAGCTGAAGCTCAAGTACCTCGCCGACAACGATTTCGCAGAGCTCAGCGGCGAAGCACTCCGCGAGGCAATCAAGGCCGAAATCGTGAAGAAGGACGAGAACCTCGTGGGCAACATGGCATCCGAGGGTACGACCCCCCGCCGCCTCACCGACCTTATCGGTTCTCTCTGCGATCTCACCTCCGGCAGCGGCGACAAGGGCACTCCCATCGTCTACATTCAGGGCTACTTCGACAACTACACTACCGAGTGGTAAATGAAAAGCAAAACCGTGCATCATTAGATGCACGGTTTTTTGTTTGAGTGCAGGCAGGCGGAACAGGCAAGTCTGTTTCCTACAGTAGTGCGGATGATAGTGTTCAGCGTAGGGAACGGTCTTGACCGTTCCGCCCTATCAATGCCACCTATTTACTCTTCACTATTAATTATTACTTCAAAAGAATCCCCCAGTCAGCTTCGCTGACAGCCCCCTTTAGACAAGGGGGCCATGAGGGTGGCGCAATGTTCAGAATGACAGCGGGTTTGAAGCCCGGCTGATTATTTTTTACCTTTTATTCGGTTTCGGTACAAAATCGTCATGCGCGGAAGCAGATAGTCATAGGCGAAAAACAGCACTATGCCGAGCACAACGGTGGCAATGAAAATTCCCACGCCCTCAGCCATGAGTCCCTCGAGCATGAAAAGCTTTACGAGAACAAGCGTCATTACCGCAACTGCCGCGGCACACAGCAGAAGCTTTACCGCAGCGCCGAGAATTTTCGGCTTTATTCCGTTCAGCGCAGGCTGAACAAGGGGATAATAGCCCAGCACCGCAAAGAGCATTGCCGCCTCTTTATCGGGCGCAAGCAGCAGCGCCAGCGCGGAAATCACCGCCCAGGCACTCCATGCGTAGCTTCTGCGGCATTCCTCCCGCAGCACTATGAGCACAAGAGAGGCAAAAACAGGGCAGACATAGGTACCCACGGGTATCGCAGTTCCCAGGCACATTATTACCGTTCCCAAGGCGCACATCATCGCCGAAAGGCTCAGTTCCTTCGTGGCTTTTCTCATTTTTATCTCCGTTATATAAAAGCTCCGAGTTTCCTCGGAGCTTTTTCCTTTTTGATTAATACATACCCATGTCCTGTGCGGGTGCAGCAGGTGCGGGAGGTGTGGGAATGTCGGTTACAAGGCTCTCGGTGGTGAGCACCATGGAGGCAACGGAAGCCGCATTCTCAAGTGCGCTGCGGCAGACCTTGGTGGGATCGATGATGCCCATTTCAACCATGTTGCCGTAAACATCGTTTGCCGCATCATAGCCGAAGTTTGCTTCTGCGCTGTTATATACCTTATCGAGAATTACAGCGCCCTCAAGACCTGCGTTGGCTGCGATCTGCATGATGGGTGCCTTAAGTGCCTTTGCAATCATAACCGCGCCCGTCTTTTCGTCGCCCTCGAGGGTT
This sequence comes from Oscillospiraceae bacterium, assembly GCA_045601285.1. Classification (GTDB taxonomy): domain Bacteria; phylum Bacillota; class Clostridia; order Oscillospirales; family Oscillospiraceae; genus F23-B02. The sequence goes on along the minus strand of JAZRZJ010000040.1, from coordinate 33,393 downwards.
GCAACCAGTGCGTCGGCTGCCTTGGAGGCTGCAACATAAGCGCTGCCGCCGCCTGCGACGATGCCTTCCTCAACGGCAGCACGGGTTGCGTTGAGTGCGTCCTCAATGCGCAGCTTCTTTTCCTTCATTTCGGTTTCGGTTGCCGCGCCGACCTTGATGACAGCTACGCCGCCTGCCAGCTTTGCAAGACGCTCCTGCAGCTTTTCACGGTCATATTCGGAGCTGGTGGTTTCAATCTGGGCGGAAATCTGGGCAATGCGTGCCTTGATGTCATCTGCCTCACCTGCGCCGTCAACGATGACGGTGTTTTCCTTGGTGACCTTGACCTGACGTGCCTGACCGAGCATATTCAGGTCGGCTGTCTGGAGCTCCATGCCCAGATCGGCGGAGATTACCTGACCGCCGGTGAGAATGGCGATATCCTGCAGCATTTCTTTTCTGCGATCGCCGAAGCCCGGAGCCTTGACGCAGACGCAGACAAAGGTGCCGCGGAGCTTGTTGAGAATGATGGTGGCAAGGGCTTCGCCCTCAATGTCCTCGGCGATGATGAGGAGCTTGCGGCCTGCCTTTACAACCTGCTCCAGCAGAGGCAGAATCTCCTGAATGTTTGCAATCTTCTTATCGGTTACGAGAATGAGTGCGTCATCAAGAACGGCCTCCATCTTTTCCATATCGGTTGCCATGTAGGGAGAGAGATAGCCGCGGTCAAACTGCATGCCCTCAACGACCTCGCTGTAGGTTTCTGCGGTCTTGCTCTCCTCAATGGTGATAACGCCGTTCTGAGAAACCTTTTCCATTGCCTCGGCAATAAGCTCACCGATCACCTCGTCGCCGCTGGAGATCGCGCCGACACGGGCAATATCGCCGCTGCCGTTTACGCGCTGGGAGTCTGCGCGGATTGCCTCAACAGCCGCTTCGGTTGCCTTTTTGATGCCCTTCTTCATGGTCATGGGGTTTGCGCCTGCCGCAAGATTCTTAAGGCCTTCGTTAATCATTGCCTGTGCAAGCACCGTTGCGGAGGTGGTGCCGTCGCCCGCCACGTCGTTGGTCTTGGTGGAGACCTCCTTTATAAGCTGGGCGCCCATGTTTTCAAAGGGGTCCTCAAGCTCGATTTCCTTTGCGATGGTTACACCGTCATTGGTGATGAGAGGTGCGCCGAACTTCTTATCCAGCACAACATTGCGTCCCTTGGGACCGAGAGTGATTTTAACTGTATCTGCCAGCTGATTTACGCCGCGCTCGATTGCCTTGCGGGCTTCCTCGCCGAAAATAATCTGCTTTGCCATAGTTATGCCTCCTGAAAATTACTCTACGATTGCAAGAATGTCGCTCTGACGGACGATGATGTATTCCTCGCCCTCCAGCTTGATCTTGCTTCCGCTGTACTTGCCGACGAGCACCTTGTCGCCGACCTTGACTTCCATCTTGACCTCGTTGCCCTCAACCATTCCGCCGGGACCGACCTCGGTTACCTCGTAAATCTCGGGCTTTTCCTGCGCCGATGCGGTGAGGAAAATGCCGCTTTCGGTCTTTTCCTCTGCCTTGCTCTGAGTGAGAACAACTCTGTCTGCCAAAGGTTTGAGCTTCATATATATTACCTCCAAAGTTTAATACAGCTTCAGGTTTTAGCACTCTTTGCGCGTGAGTGCTAATTCATGTATTATAATAGCACAATTTCCGTATTTTGCAAGTGCTGCGTGCAACAAAAACTGTGAATAATTTATATATTTTCCTGTGCAAGTTTGAGGGCTGTGTACCGGCGGACGAGCAATGCTCGCCCCTACGGTCAAATGTCCTAAAATACAGCGTTTATCCTTGGTACATACCGTGATAAAATACGCCCCGGGAGTACTGTAATCGAAATTAGGGAGGCGGTTTGCCTTTCGCTTGGGATACATTTGAGAATTATCTGGCATTTTCCCTCTCCGTCAGAAATACATAAACAGATCGCACTTAATCATACCGTTATAGAGCTTGCGCTTTTTGTCGGCGGTTTTGCCGAAGGTACGTTCAAATTCCGTGTGGCTTGAAAGCAGGTAAAGCTTCCAGTTTTCCGTATTGCGCCATGCCTCGCCGAAGCCGCGATAAAGCATTTCCGCCTCCTGCTTTTCCATTATACGCTCACCGTAGGGCGGATTAGTCACGATTATGCCGTTTTCTGTTTTTCGGGCAAATTTTGTTGCGTCCGCCTTTTCAAAGCGCACAATGTCCGCAACGCCCGCACGTTCTGCGTTTTCCTTTGCAATTGCAAGAGCGTTGGGGTCGATATCGGAGCCTACAATGCGGTAATCGCCGTCAAACTCACGGGAGCATGCCTCTTCCCGTACTTCGTTCCATACGCTCTGGTCAAAGCTGCGCCAGCTCATTGCGGAAAAGCTGCGGTTAAGACCGGGTGCGCGGTTTTTGGCGATGAGCGCCGCCTCGATGGGAATGGTGCCGCTTCCGCAGAAGACGTCGCAGAAATCCTCTCTGCCGCGGTAGCGGGACAGGGTAACCATTGCCGCCGCCATGGTTTCCTTCAGGGGTGCAGCGTTGTGTGCCGGACGGTAGCCGCGCTTGTGCAGTCCCTCGCCAGAGGTGTCGATGCACAGAGAAACCACGTCCTTCATAATGGAAAACTGGATCTGATAGGTCTCGCGGGTTTCGGGGAACCACTCCAGACCGTATACGCGCTTGAGGCGCTCCACAACGGCTTTCTTGATTATCTTCTGGCAGTCGGAAACGGAGAACAGCTTTGAATTGAGGCTGTAGCCCTTCACGGGAAAGGCCGCATCTGCGGGAATGAGCTTTTCCCAGGGCAGTGCCTTGGTTTTCTCAAAAAGCTCGTCAAATGTCCGTGCCTCAAAGCGTCCCATTTCAATGAGGACTCTTTCGCCGATGCGCAGACAGGTATTAGCCTTGGCTACGGCAAAATCGTCACCCGAAAAATAAACCCTGCCGTTTTCGCTGCGGACATTCTCAAGCTTCATGCGCTTAAGCTCATCAGCAATGGGTCCTTCAAGACCTAAAAGGCAGGGTACACACAAATCGTACTTGTTCATATTTCACCTCAACTGTTGTTTTTAAGCCGTCGGGTTTATCCCACGGGTCATGCTATCTTACTAAATTATTCCCGTTTTGTAAATGGTTATTTTGCCTTATGGCGAACTTTATCAGTTTTTCTTTGTGCTGCCAAAGAAAAGCTGCAAAAGAAACGCAGCCAAGGGCTTATGCCCTTTGGAAACCCCGGTCAGCAAAATTCAGCCGCACAGGAACCATATTCGCTCGCCCTCTTTACGTTGCCTCCCCCGATGCAAACACTTCAGCTAATCTTTCCTTCAGGCGCACGCACATATTTACGGCTACTGCAATACAGAGCTTCGGATTACCAGTCAAAAAGGACACCCAAAGGGCGCTCTCACTTAGGGATTAATAGCCCTGAAAGAAGCTGTTTTTCCGTAATACATCGTTAAAAATGCTCGGAATACAAAGCCAGTATTCCTGTGCTTTTCGCCTTGTCTTACGAAAAAACATCAATCTCTCAGGGTGCGAAGCAGTTTTGAGCGAGAGATTTTTCGTTCAGACAAAATAACAAAAACTCGGCAATGCTGACGCATGCCGAGTTTTTTATGATGTATGGGCGGAAAAGATCCGTTCAAAACCTATTCCTCCCTATGTGTGAGCGCCCAAGGTGTCCTTGAGTTCTTATTTAAAAAACAGCTTTGCTATGTGAGGAACGATATCCTTTATTACAAAGTCCGTGGTGTTGATGCACATATCGTAATAGCGCTTGTCGCCCCACTTCTGACCCGTGAAATCGTTATAGTATCTCGCTCTGTCCTTGTCTATGGCAAGAATCTGCTTGCGTACCTGCTCTGCAGTCAGGTTTTCGTTCTCGCCCTGCCTTTCCATGCAGCGATGCACGCGGCTTTCAATATCCGCGTGAACGAAAATTTTGAAGGGTCTGAAATCGCGGAGAATGTAGTCAGCACAGCGTCCGATAATGATGCAGTCGCCGCCTTCGGCAAGCTTTGTGATAATCTCCGTCTGCGCCTGATAGATGCTCTGCATCTGCATCATGTGATAGTCGGGCGCAACCGCAAAGCTCTGGCCGATGGTTATTGGGAAAAGGCGCTGGGGCTTGCCCTCCACCACCTTCTGAACGAAGCTTTCGGACATGGACATATTCTTTGCGATTTCGCTGATGATTTCCTTATCGTAATACTGAATGCCGAGCTCCTCGGCAAGTCTGCGGCCAAGCTCCCTGCCGCCGCTGCCAAATTCGCGTCCTATTGTAATTATCTTGCTCATACTGCACCTCCGCAGTGTTTTTTTACTGAATTAATATTATCACTTTGTGAAGAAAATTACAATAAAAAACGGCATAAAAAAACGTCCCAATCGGGACGGCGATGGGATTCTTCGCTTCGCTCAGAATGACATATTATTTGGGGCATGGGATTTTTTCGCAAGACAAGCTCGTGGAGATGCTCCTTTTGGGCAAAAGATTTTCCGTCAGGTGCCGGTGAGTGCCGCATTGCGTAGAATTAGACGTTTAGGCGAGAGTTTTTTCGCAAGGCAATTTTGAGAATGCGCTCCTTTTGAGCAAAAGATTTTTTCGTCAGGCGGCGGTGAGTGCCGCAGGACATACCGATCGCAATTTAGGCGTGAGGTTTTTTCCGCAAGGCAATTTCGAGAACACGCTCCTTTTGAGCAAAAGATTTTTTCGTCAGGCGGCGGTGAGTGCCGCAGGACATACCGATCGCAATTTAGGCATGGGATTTTTTCGCAAGACAAACTCGAGGAGGTGCCGCTGTATTATTATACAGCAAACTGACGAGAGGAAGTATTGCGGAAAAATAACCGCCTAAAAAAGAAGCAACCCTTGACTGCAGGTCTTACAACACTCAACACAGCCAAGGGTTACTTCTCTGAAACCTTAGTATCTAACATCAATTTAACCTCTCTTTCTGCAGATTTCAATTATATTTTCATCGGGTATCACCCTTTCTGGTTATAATATAGCAAACCTTACCCCCACTTTCAAGAGCAAATACTTACAAACTTTAAATCGCTAAATTGTACAAAACATAGAATATGCAGTTTGTTGAATAAAGAGCGTTGACACCGCATTTCCACCGCCGTATAATGATATTGTTGCGGGTCGAAAATTTCGGCCCGCTTTTGTTATGTACGTCCGCATGAAAAGTTATACAAATTCCGACGGCATACGGGCTGAATTTTTTACTTTCGATTTCTTATTTATAAATTGACTACCGGCGCATTTTGTGAGAAAATGTTTTAATAAAAATAATGGAGGTAAAGTAATGGCTTTTTACTACAACGAACCGTCAAGGACTTTCAGCGAGTATCTTCTCATACCCGGCTATACCAGCGAGGAATGCACCCCCGCAAACGTAAGTCTCCGCACCCCCCTCGTTAAGTTTAAAAAGGGTGAGCAGTCCGCTATCTATCTCAACACTCCCTTTGTTTCCGCAATCATGCAGTCGGTCTCCAACGACACCATGGCTATTGCGCTTGCAAAGGAAGGCGGTATGTCCTTCATCTACGGCGCCCAGAGCATCGAAAGCGAAGCTGCAATGGTCGCCCGTGTAAAAAGCTACAAAGCGGGTTTTGTTACCAGCGCCTCCAACGTAATGCCTGACCAGACTCTTGCCGATATCCTTGCTCTCAAGGAAAAGAACGGCTACTCCACCGTTGCCGTCACCGAGGACGGCACAGCAAACGGCAAGCTTCTCGGCATTGTATCCAGCCGTGACTACCGCGTAAGCCGCATGAGCGTCGACACTCCCGTTTCCGAGTTCATGACCCCGCTGGAAAAGCTCGTTACCGCTCCCGAAGGCACCTCCCTTAAGGACGCAAACGACATCATCTGGGATCACAAGCTCAACTCCCTGCCCATCGTCGATGCCGAGGGAAAGCTCATGTACTTCGTTTTCCGCAAGGACTACGCAGATCACAAGGCAAACCCCAACGAAATTCTCGACGAGCACAAGCGCTACATGGTGGGCGCAGGCATCAACACCCGTGACTATGAGGAGCGCGTTCCCGCTCTTGTTGACGCAGGCGTTGACGTTCTCTGCCTTGACTCCTCCGACGGCTATTCCCACCGTCAGAAAAAGGCCATTGACTTTATCCGCAGCAAGTACGGCGACAGCGTAAAGGTGGGCGCAGGCAACGTTGTTGACCGCGACGGCTTCCTCTTCCTTGCGGAAGCGGGTGCAGACTTCGTCAAGGTCGGCATCGGCGGCGGCTCTATCTGCATCACCCGCGAAACCAAAGGCATCGGCAGAGGACAGGCCTCCGCACTTATCGATGTTGTTGCCGCACGCGATGAATATTTTGAAAAAACCGGCATCTACGTTCCCGTATGCTCCGACGGCGGTCTTGTCTATGATTATCATATGACCCTCGCTCTCGCAATGGGCGCAGACTTTCTCATGATGGGCCGCTACTTCGCCCGCTTTGACGAAAGCCCCACTCAGAAGCTCATGGTTAACGGCGTTTTCGTCAAGGAGTACTGGGGCGAAGGAAGTAACCGCGCACGCAACTGGCAGCGCTACGACATGGGCGGTAAGGGCGGCAAGCTCTCCTTTGAGGAGGGCGTTGACTCCTATGTCACCTACGCCGGTCCTCTCCACGACAACGTGGAAATGAGCGTTTACAAGATCAAGTCCACCATGTGCAACTGCGGTTTTACAAATCTTGCAGATCTGAAGAAAAATGCAAGACTTACCCTCGTGTCCTCCGTCAGCATCGTTGAGGGCGGCAGCCACGACGTTATTCTCAAGAACAAGTAATTGGAGGTTAATTCTATGGATTGCAATGTTCGTCCCGAATCTATGGTACGTATAACCACTCCCGAGCTGGCAAATGCCTTCATCGACGAGCAGGTGGGGCTTCTCCGTGAGCAGATCGGCGACAAGAAAGTGCTTCTCGCACTCAGCGGCGGTGTCGACTCCTCCGTCGTTGCCGCACTTCTCATCAAGGCTGTGGGCAAGCAGCTTGTATGCGTTCACGTAAACCACGGTCTTCTCCGCAAGGGTGAGCCCGAGCAGGTCGTTGAGGTTTTCAGAAACCAGATGGACGCAAATCTCGTATATGTCGACGCTGTTGACCGCTTCCTTGACAAGCTGGCAGGCGTTGCAGACCCCGAAGCAAAGCGCAAAATCATCGGCGCGGAGTTTATCCGCGTATTTGAGGAAGAGGCTCGCAAGCAGGACGGCATTGAGTTTCTCGCCCAGGGCACCATTTATCCCGACATTCTCGAGAGCGACGGCGTAAAGGCACACCACAACGTCGGCGGTCTTCCCGAGGATCTGCAGTTTGAGCTGGTTGAGCCCGTCAAGCTTCTCTATAAGGACGAGGTCCGCGTTGTCGGCAAGGCTCTCGGTCTTCCCGACGGCATGGTTTACCGTCAGCCCTTCCCCGGTCCCGGTCTGGGCGTACGCTGCACCGGTGCCATTACCCGTGACCGTCTTGAAGCTGTACGCGAGTCCGACGCAATTCTCCGTGAGGAGTTTGCAAAGGCAGGACTGCAGGGTCAGATATGGCAGTACTTCACCTCCGTTCCCGACTTCCGCGCAACCGGTATCCGTGACGGCAAGCGCGCATACGACTGGCCCGTAATTATCCGTGCCGTCAACAGCGTTGATGCCACCACCGCCACCGTTCCCGAGGTTGAATGGGCGCTGCTCAAGAAGATTACCGACCGTATTCTCGCCGAGGTTCCCAGCGTATGCCGCGTACTCTACGAGCTGAGTCCCAAGCCCATTTCCACCATCGAGTGGGAATAAACACCGAGCGCTGCCGATGGCAGATGAAGCGAGGGGTTTATTCCGCAGCGGTCGGAATTTTGCGAAGCGAACAGCGAGCATAAAATTTCGGGCACCGCAAGGCGGGTACATTATTAACACCGAAGGTGTAATATAAAAAGCAACAGTCTGATCAAAAATCGGACTGTTGTTTTTTTAATGGGCAATTGCATTTTGACGATAAATCGGATAATATGATATTATAACCGGACAAAACGGAGGTCACTTAAATGAAAATCGCGGTTATTACCGGCGCTTCCTCTGGCATAGGCAGAGAATTTGTCTATGCTGTAGATAAGGAAATGGAATTTGATGAAATCTGGGTCATCGCAAGGCGCGGGGACAGACTTCTCGAGCTGCAGGAAAAATGCAGAAACAAGCTTCGCCCCATTCCCCTTGACCTTTCCGACTCCGCCGCCATTGAGAAATACAAAGCCATGCTGGAGACGGAACAGCCCGAGCTCAATCTTCTTATCAACGCCGCAGGCTGCGGTGTTTTCGGTCCCTTTGAGGAAAAGGAACTGGGCAAGCTGCTGAATAGCGTTAACCTCAATTCCATTGCCCTCACCTCCATGTGCCATGTGAGCCTGCCCTACATGAAGGAAGGCGACAACATCATAAACATGGGCTCCAACTCCTCATGGCAGCCCGTTCCCTATCAGGCGGTTTACGGTGCCAGCAAGAGCTATGTGCTGAGCCTTTCACGCGCTATCGGCAAGGAGCTTGAGCCACGGGGAATCGGTGTTATGTGCGTATGTCCCGGCTGGATAAAGACCGAGTTCCAGGCCGCCGCACGCCACGATGACTACATCAAATACGTTGACCGCTGGTATGAGCCCTGGGAGGTTGCAGACCAGGCCATGAAAGACCTGAAGGCAAAAAAGCCCGTTTCCATTCTTGGTGCTCCCGTGCGCCGTCAGGTAAAGCTCGTGAAGCATCTGCCCGTTGACCTTGTAATGAAAATCTGGTGCAAACAGCAGGGCATAAAATAAAGCTGTTTATGGGTAAATATTAAGTCATTTAAATCTAAAGTTAAAGTATGGGTAATGTTATGAAAAAAATGAAAATCGGCGTTGTTGTGGCTGTTGAAATCGGCGCAGTGCTTTCAAAATACGGCGAGGCCAGCGAAACAAGCGTTCTCCGGGGCTATACTGTGCGTGAATATCGCAACGACAGCTTTGATATGTACGTTGTGGATTCCGGCGCAGGTGAAATCTCCGCCGCCACCAGCACCCAGCTTCTTATTGACAAATTCGGCGTTGACATGATAATAAACTTCGGTGCCGTTGGCGCTCTCACAGAGGAAATGAAAACCTGCGAGCTCTGCGTTGTGAAAAGCGTTATTCACTATGATTTTGACACAACGGGCTGGCTCAATCTTGCCCGCGGTCAGTATCCCGGCAAGGACTCCGCATATCTTGAAGCCTCACCCGAGCTTGTGGAAAAGGTGCTTGAAATCATGCCGGAGCTTATGCCTGCGGTCTGCGCCTCGGCGGACAAGTTCATTGACCGCGCGGAAGACAAGCTTGCTCTGCGCGAAAGCTACGGTGCTGACATCTGCGAAATGGAGTCCGCGGGAATCGTGCTTACCTGCCAGCGAAACGCTGTTCCCTGCCTGCTCATCAAGGCTGTTTCCGACACTCTTATTGGCGGCGGCGCGGAATTTATGCAGGAGCTTGAGCGCGTTTCCCTTGTCTGCTTCGAGGTTGTGGACCGGCTTATACGTGAGTTATACGCATAAATGCGTTAATATACACGCTCTCAACACAGCATCAGAACACGAAAGGACATACAGAAATGAAAGTTTGCGTTATCGGCGGCGGCAATATCGGTACCCTGCTTGCAGCGGAGTTTGCGCACAAGGGCTATGAAACCGTCATTCATACATCAAAGCCGGAGAAGTGGTCGGACACCCTCAAGGTACTCAATCCCGATGACAGCCTCTGGTTTGAAACCGGCAATTTCCGCGTCACAGCTTCCCTTGAGGACGCGGTTGAGGGCGCGGAGCAGATTTGGGTCGTGCTCCCCTCCTTCATGTTCCCGAAAATTGCGAAGGAGCTTCTTCCCCTTGTGAAAGCGGGACAGATGATCATGTGCGTGCCCGGTTCAGGCGGCGCTGAGTTCAGCTTCGCGCCGCACATTGAAAAGGGCTGCATTCTCTGCGGTCTGCAGAGAGTTCACAGCATTGCAAGGCTTGAAGAATACGGTCATGCGGTTTATATGCTTGGCAGAAAGCCCAACCTTCAGCTTGCGGCAATTCCCTCCCAGGCGGCGCAGAAGTACGCCGGCATCATTGAGAGTATACTGGATCTTCCCTGCGAGGCGCTTCCCAATTACCTTGTCGTAACCCTTACTCCCTCAAACCCCATTCTCCACACCACGAGAATTTACTCCATGTTCAAGGATTACCGCAAGGGCGACACCTTTGACCACAACATTCTCTTCTACGAGGAATGGACAGACGAAGCAAGCAGGCTTATGATTGACTGCGACGCGGAGCTTCAGGAAATTTGCAGGAGGCTTGACAGGCTTGACCTGCGCATGGTGAAATCGCTTAAGGTCCACTACGAAAGCGACACCGTTGAAAAAATGACCGCAAAGATAAGCGGCATTCCCGCGTTCAAGGGTCTTACCTCGCCCATGAAAGAAAAGGAGCCGGGCGTATGGGTGCCCGACTTCAGCTCACGCTATTTCACCGCCGACTTCCCCTTCGGTCTCAAGGTCATTTTCGACACGGGAAGGCTTGTGGGCGCAGATGTGACAAACATCGAGAAAATATGGAGCTGGTATCTTGAGGTCTGCAACGAAGCGGACAATGCAATCTTCTCAATGCCCGTTTCAAGCCTCGGGGACTTCTACAAAATCTATCTCGGATAACAAACAAGACGGTTGCAAAGCAACCGTCTTGTTTTATTCAAAATCGGGATTTTTCTGCATTTTGCCCTCGTTGAGCCATGCGATAAAATCAAACTCGTCCATCCATTTATACTCAACAAGTCCCTTGTTTACGGGGTTATAGATGCAGCCGCCGCTGAATTTTTCGTCGGTATAGAAGCTGAAGCGGTAATTGCCCGGCCAGCGTTCCGCGTCCTCCCTGTGAGTAAAGGCCACCTTATGCTCATAGGGCAGGGCGTTAAACTCGTCGAGAATTTCCTCGGTGCCGTTCATGGCGCAGTCCATAAGCAGATATACATCGTCATAGTTTACACGCTTGAAGCGCTCCTCCCACTTTGCCTTTGCCTCCGTAAAGGTCTTGTAATGGACAAACAGAAGCATTATATCGGGAAGCTTGATGTCGGGCAGGTTGCCGTTGGGGATTTTATAGCCGCGGAGCACTCCCACGGGGTGCGTTACGTCCCTGAACTGAGCCCACTCTTCCTTTGTAAGCTCCTCAACGGGACATTTTGAGTACTCCTTCAGATATTTGCAGAAGGCAATGAACTGATACTCAGACATTAGCACATTCACCGTCGGTGAGCGAAACTGCTCACCCAGAGAGTTTGATACAACTCCGCCCATGCAGGTATTTGCGATTATGCTGAACTGATGATTTTTCAGCCTTGCTTTTCTTTTTCTCTCTGCCAATGCTTTACCGAGTTTGTTTGCCATTTTATTATCACCGCCTGAAAATATGCAATTAGATTATCAAATTTCCCCCCTTTTAGCAAGACAAATCGGCATTTGTAGTTATTTTTTCTATCTTCAGCTTAAAAGCTCAGTCCGAAATTTCAGGATTATTTCTACATATTGTGGATTTTTCGTTGAAAATCGCAATTTTTTTGATATAATGACTATATCTGTATATAAGGAGCGATTTTGCCATGGCAGAAAAGAAAAAGAAAACCTATGTCCGCGCCGACAACGGCGAGGTAACCACTCCCGAAGAAATTGAGCTGGAGAACAAGAAAAAATACAAGCAGGCAAAGCCCGTCGGCAATGCAAAGAAAAAGCGCATTATCGCAATAATCCTCTGGGTGCTTGCCCTTGCCTTTGAAGTTTTTGCCGTTTTTGTTGTTAACGGCAAGACTCCCATTCACTTTATGGGTCAGGTTGCACAGCTTATCGCTGCAATCGTTCTCGACCTTGCCTGCGTAATCGTCGGCTCACAGTTCTGGAAGCAGGCTAACCACATTGACCCCGCCTCCGAGGAAAACAAGGTCAAGTTCTGGCTGTGGAACAACATGGGCGTTATCGTCTGCGCCGTTGCCTTCATTCCCTTTGTCATTATCCTTCTTGCAAACAAGGACCTTGACAAGAAGACCAAGGCAATTGCCACCGTTGTTGCAGTCATTGCACTTTTGATCGGCGGCGTTTCCAGCTATGACTTTAATCCCGTTTCCGAGGAGCAGCTTGACGCGGCAGTTGAAGCGCTGGGCAGCAGCGATGTTTACTGGAGCCCATTCGGTCACGTTTATCACACCCACGATGACTGTCAGTCTCTTACCAATTCCGATGAGCTCACCGTAGGCTCCGTTGACGAGGCAATTGCAGCAGGACGTACCCGTCTGTGTATGTTCTGCGCAAAGCAGGACAACATCACCGGCGTTGTAACCGACGACGGCGACAGAATGCTTGAAAGCACCGATGTTGACGACGAGGAAGATGAGGAAGAAAGCGGCGAGCTTATTAAGGCAGAAGACTTCGCAAGCTGATTTTTCCAACTATAAAAAATCCGGCGTGCTGACGCACGCCGAATTTTTTATGCTTATTCAGGCTAATCTCTGCACATGAAGAGCACTGCTGCCCATATCAGTCTATTACGTCTACGTAGATGCCAAATTCACGGGGCAGAAATCTGGGACACACATTTTCGCTTGAGCCTATTACCGAGGCGGCAAGATGCGTTCCGATTTTTACTGCCTCCTCCATTGTCTTGCCGTAGGTAAGACCTGCGGCGGCGCCCGCACAGAAGGCATCGCCCGCGCCTGTTGTGTCCCTGACCATGACGGGTTCTGCGGGACAGTAGCCTTTTTCGCCGTACATATCGGCATATACCGCGCCCTTTGAGCCCATGGTGACTATCATGGAGGGTATGCGGGCATTTATAACCTTTTGCGAAAGAATGTCGCGCATTTCCTCGGGAGTGTTGTCCGTAAAGTCATCAACAAACAGTATTCCCGCCTCAAGCACGTTGCAGATGAAGCAATCAATGGACTGGAGGAAGTCCCTGCGCTGTGAGGCAATGCTCATATTAGCAACAACGGCATAGACCTTCGTATTATACTTTTCCGCATATTTGAAAACGCGCTTGACGATTTCCTTGTCAATATCAATCTCCAGCACAATACTGTCGGCATTTTCAAATATCTCGTCGCCTTTTTCGTCCAGCAAAGCCTTCATTGCATCGCTGCTGGGACGCTTTGAGATCGAGCCCGCAAGGTCGCCCCTATGGTCAAACACCGCAAGCCACATTCCCATGCCATCGGGAGTTTCAAGCAGATAATCGGTATTCACCTTATGGTTCTGAAGCTTGCGCTTCACCGCTTCGCCCTCGGCGGTGTTGTCCACCATGCTTACAAATACGGGACGAAGCTCCATGTTTGCGATGTCCTCCGCCACATTGCGTCCTACTCCGCCGTGAACGGTCACAACCCTTCCCGCGTTGCGTCCCGTTGGCAGATACACGTCATCGGGAAAACCCTTGACATCAACAAAAACGTTGCCGATAACAACAATTGACATATCCTTATCCTCCGAAGTTTATCTACTGTTCAAAAGCTACCACATCTGCTCAGACCTGTCAAGAAACGGCATTTAACATCATAACTCTATTTTCATTCCGGAGCGGGTCTGCTCAACAGCATCGCCAAGCTCCTCCCGCAGCACCTTATATGCTTTTCCCGTGCAATGCCCCGTAACAATGCGCCCAATGCCAAGCTTTTTTATTACGTCCGCTATGGCGCGCACATCGCTGTCGCTGTACTTTGAAAGATGGAGGCCGCCCACGGTCATGTAAACCCTGCGGGCAGGCAGAAAATGCTCAATGTCCGCAAGAATATTCTGAAGTCCGCCGTGGGAACAGCTGTTGAAAACCGCAAGTCCCTTTTCGGTTTCAAACACAAGGCTCTGCTCATGGCAAAAATTATCGGCTGCGGTTTTTCCGTTTTCCCTTCGGTAAAGCTTTGCTTTTCCGCCGATTTTTTCAAGGCCGTTTTCAATGTGCGGCACAAGCCACACGCCCTCATCAAGCTGCTTAAATCCGCTGACGTACTCAATCCTGTCGGTGTTGCTATTGAGCATTTTCCTCGGAACGCCTATGTATTTATAAAACGGACCTATTTTGCGGAAGCAGTTTTCCCCGCAATTTGCGCTGACATAAAGCCTTGCCTTTTTGTTTTCTGAAAAAAATGAGTGAAAGCCGCCCGAATGATCAAAGTGGGCATGGGACAGCACGGCAGTATCCACATCTTCAAGCTTTATGCCGAGCTTTGCCGCGTTTTTCGCGTATTTGTCCGATGCGCCCGTATCAAGCAGGTAGTTTTTTCCCTTGTAGGATATATAAACGGAAAAACCCCATTCGGACACATAGCCGCCGTCGGATTTGTTATCTATAAGAACCGTTGCACTCAGCATTTGTTTTTCCTCCCGTTTTTTATTACGGTGAAAGTATATCACACACGCACATCAGACACAACAGTAAGACGGAGCCTGCGTTTTTTCGCAGGCTCCGTCGTTCATGCATTGATCAGCACTTACCTAAAGATTGTCTCAAACGGTGCGCAGGGCAAATTACACAAAAAGCAGAGCAAAAATATGCACATTTCACTTGAAAAATGCATTCAAATTATGTACAATTAGCACAAAGCTTATTTATACACGCCCATTTAGCACTATGCACTAATTATTGTTTGCATTTTTATATATATTGCACAATCACGTGTCATAAAGGAGACGGACATGAATAAAAAAAGGATACTGATAATTATCATAGTCGCTGTTCTGGTCCTTGGAGCATTTTTACTGTTCAGAGACGGAATGGTGGAAATCGACAATTCAAAAATTGATTTTTCCACCTCCGTGTATAAGCACATCACCAACGGCGGAATCACAACCGATGAGCATATGCCCTATAACATCGACGCCATTACGGGTGCGACCCTCACCGTTGAGGGTCCCGGTGTTGTAACCAGCATTCCTCTGTCCATACGCGAGCTTGAAAGCCGCAACGACGGTCTTTTCAGGGGCTGCTATAAGGACTCTTCCGGCTATAAGGTCTATGAGGGCATGGACCTGTATTATATGCTTTACAGCATGACCGACGGCGACAACGGAATTTTCCTCACGGACAAGGCGTTTAAGGTTCAGCTTAAAAACAGCAACCGTGCCACCATCGCCGAGCTCACCATTGAGGACATCACAAAGGCACACGAGGCAGGCAGGCCCGTGCTCATTGCCTACGGTGTCGGCAACACCGATCAGACCGTGACCGCGCCCTTTGTGTTCGATGCAAAGAACGAGGGCGAGCATTCTGACGGCTACGTTAAAAAGCTGCGCAATGACGACGGATGTCTGAAGCTTGTCTATGACCTTAAGGAATACGACAATCCCGTTAAATACAAAGAGTTCTCCAACGTGGCCTATATCTACGTCTGCGAGGAAACCGAGCCCGGCTTCAAGCACACCACAGCCACGGACGAGGCTTACAACAACCCCGACTACACCGATTACATCATCACCTTCCGAGGCGATGCCCTCGGTAATGAGATCGACCTCACGGTCAAGCAGCTTGAAGACCTTGTTAAAACCGATGAGGAAGGAAATGTTATTGAGGGCGGCATGGGCTATTCCGACTCCTACAGCCTTGCAAACAATGCCTACTGGTACGTGAATACCTACGAGGGACTTGACCTGTACAAGCTGCTGTGTTATCTCGGAATGCCCACCGTTGAGGAAATGGGCAAGGGTACTGCCCGCACTACCATTGTTTCCTTCAACGCCGCAGACGGACGTCAGTCCTCTGAAAGCTTCTCCGCCGAGGCGCTGTCCTATCCCGATGCCTTCGGCTTCTACAACAAAAATGCCTCCGACCAGAGTGACGGAAGCTATGTTCCCACCAACGCCGACCTTGTTGATACAGGCTACCCAGTGCTGCTGGCATACGGCGTGAACAACTATCCCTACACTATTAACAATATTGACGAAGGATTTCTGTCCGGTCTTGCCAACAGCGGCGGACCTATGCGCGTTGTGTTCGGCAAAACCCAATACAACCACGCCAACGGCTCCAATCAGGTACAGAAGCTAAGCGAAGTCATTGTCGGCGACGACGTTCTTTATAACACACATAAGTACACCGACAACAGCAAGCTTTCAAAGCTGGCTGACAATGAGCTCGCCATCGTCGTAAACAACGAAGAGGGTAAGACGCTCATTGACGAAAAGATGACCGTAGGCGAAATCGAGGATATCATCTACGGCAAAGATGTTGCCGGCAACGACAAGGCCGCCGCAAAGGTCAAGGAGGTCTACAGCATCGGCGGAAAAAGCGCAATTTACGAGGGCGTTGACCTTGAATACTACCTCATGAATGTTGTGGGAATCCCCGGCACCGTGGGTACGGTTACCTTCTCCAACGGCAAGGAAAGCAAGACTATAAGCCTTGACGAGCTCTTTGCCGAGGGCTTTAACGCCGACAGCGGCAAGGACGGGCTCTCCGCGATACTTGCCTACTCCAAAAACGGCACTCCTCTTGTGGCAAGCACCAAATCCGCAGGCTACGTTAAGTCCATTAAGCTTAATTCCTTCTCCGAAGATGACCCCAAGACGTATTCTGTTGACAACTGCGGCGGTCCGCTTATGCTGGTGGTTCCCTCCTCCGACAGCAAGAGCAAGGATTCCTTCGTGCTGAAAAACATCACCTCCATCACCGTTAAAATCGAGCCCGACTCCTACGCTCACCTCAACGGCGATGCGGCAGCGCTTGCAAATAAGACCGTGCGCTTCTACGGCGAAGGTCTCAGCAGGGAATATACCTTCAGGGTTTCCGAGCTGGAAAGCCGTCAGACTCAGGCAAAGACTCTTGATTTCAGCATTCTGAACTCCGGCGGCAGTATGTCTGAGCAGCGTTACCGCGGCATTCCCGTATATGAGCTCTTCACCGAGCTCGGCATCTGCAGCAATGCAGGCGATGTCACCATATACGCTGCCGACGGCAGCAGCGTTACTGTTTCCCTTTCAAAGCTGAAGGGGCAGAATTACCAGAACTTCGTTTCTCCCGACAAGAAGCCCCTGTGTGCTATTCTCGCCTACGGCACGGGAGAAGTCGGCGGTGATATAACC
Source organism: Oscillospiraceae bacterium (assembly GCA_045601285.1). GTDB lineage: Bacteria > Bacillota > Clostridia > Oscillospirales > Oscillospiraceae > F23-B02. Next base: position 16,300 of record JAZRZJ010000040.1, on the reverse strand, counting down.
TCGGGCACACCTCTCATGACAGCCGACGGCGGACCTCTGAAGCTGATCGTCCCCATGAGCTCCGAGGACGATGTAAATTCCTCCTACTGTGTCAAGAACGTTGTGGCGATCAAGGTTTCCGCAAATGACGTAACCACCTGGAGCCACAGCATGAGCGACGTTTTCAGCGAATTTCTTGACTACGAAATGAGCGTCGTTATCCGCAATGACGAAAGCGAGTGGGAGTATGTTCTCACAGCCGAGCAGCTTGAAAGCCTCACAAATCTCATTGTCCGTGAGGATTACTCCGTACTGGAAATCGGCACCTGCGAAGGCATTGACCTCTGGAAGTTTGCAAATCTCCTTGTGGGTGACCAGGCGGATATCTCCAACCCCGTTTCCGTAACGGTCTACGCCGACGACGGATATAAAAACGATCTGCTGAGCGTTGTTTACATGGACGGCCTTGAAAACGGCGTCCTTGATGCAAGCGGCGACCGCAAGCCCGTTATTATATGCTACGCCGTAAACGGTGTTCCCTGTGTTGACAGCGAGGACCACGAAGGCTACACGGGTCTCTCGGGCAACACGGGCGGTCCTCTGCGCATAGTCGTTGAGAATGTTCAGGGCGCATCTGTTAAATATTTCAACAAGCTTGTAATTACCATTGCCGGTGACGGCGAAATCAATATAAATGTTGACGAAAGCATTTTCAGCAAATGAGGAAAGATAAATGAAAAGAACAATTTCTCTTATCCTGTGTCTGTGCATGGTGTTTTCCCTCTGTGCCTGCGGCACGGGAACAAAGGAAAAGGAAATAACCGGTCCTGCCGTCACCGATGCTGCGGGCAGGCAGGTGGCTATTCCCGAAAACAGCGATGAAATCAAAATCGCCTCGGTGTACGGCACCGCAGTACCCTTCATTGTGGCGCTGCAGCTCACCGATCAGGTTGCAGCTATCAACTGCAAATCGAATTTCTGGAAGCAGGCTGACTCCAACCTCAAATCCGCGGGGACTGTGGGCAGGGGTGTTGTGGACCTTGAAGCCCTGGCTGAGAGCGGCGCAACCGTTCTTGTCCACCGCGCCAACGACCCGGAAACCGTGGAGGCTGTGGAAAAGCTGGGCATTGATGTGCTGTGCATTCAGGCGGAGGACATGGCGGGCATCTATGCAACGCTGAAGCTCATGGGCGAATACTTCAGCAAGACCGACCGTGCAAATGAAATAATAAGCTGGATGGACGCCAAGTTTGCCGCCATTGACGAAATAGTGGCTCAGATTCCCATGGAGGAGCGTCACACGGCGCTCTGCATGGGCGGTGAGCTGGGAAGGATCGCGGGCGGCGACATGATCCAGACCTGGATGATTGAAAAGGCGGGAGGCATTCCCGTTGCCGCCGACACGGAAAACGACTGCAGCTGGCTGAACATCGGCGTTGAAACCGTTTTCCAGTGGGACCCCGAGTTCATCTTCTGCACCAGCTCGGCATCAATGGATTATTCCATTGACGAGGTCATGGAGGACAGCGCATGGAGCGCCATGAAGTGTGTCGTGAATGAGCATATCTACCAGATTCCCAGCAAGCTGGACACCTGGGATATGCCGGGCATTGCCGATGTAATCTGCACCTTCTACCTCCTGCATAAGATGTACCCCGAATACTTCAGTCTTGAGCAGCTTGAAGCCGAAATCGACGAATACTATACCTTCATGTTCGGCAAAACCTTTGATTCTGACTATCTCGGATATGAATTGACATGACAAAAAAGAAAAACGGCATGAACGCCGTGACACTGGGAATATTGCTTGCAGCACTCCTGCTGTTTGCCGTGGTGTTCACCGTATGTGTGGGAAAATACGATATTAAGCCGAAGGAAGTTCTTGAGATACTCTGGTGCAGACTTTGGGGACTTGAAAGCCGCTATCCTCAGATGACCGTCAATGTGGTCATGGGACTGCGCATACCCCGTATCCTTGCCAGCATACTCGTGGGCGCATCTCTTGCGCTCTCAGGTGCCACCTATCAGGGCATTTTCTGCAATCCCCTTATCTCTCCCGATTTTCTCGGCGTTTCCAGCGGTGCCTGTGTGGGCGCAGCACTGGCGATACTGCTGTCGCTGCAGGCGGGCTTCATTCAGCTTTTCGCCTTTCTCGGCGGCATAATCGCCGTGGCGCCGGCGCTGACGCTGCCATTGCTTTTCCGAAACAACTCAAACATCATGCTGGTGCTGGCGGGCATCATCGTGGGCTCGGCAATGAGCTCCGTCATGGGCTTTATAAAATACGTTGCCGACCCCGACACCCAGCTTGCCGCCATCACCTACTGGACCATGGGCAGCTTCAGCTATATAAGCCTCGGCGACCTGCTGCCCACGCTTCCCTTCATCATCATTCCCGCTCTGGTGCTGCAGCTCATGTCATGGCGCATTGACGTGCTGTCCATGGGTGAGCAGGAGGCGCAGGCTCTGGGCATCAATGTCCGCCTTGTGCGCGGCATTGTCATTCTCTGCTCCACTCTTCTCACCGCAAGCTCCGTCTGCATTGCGGGTACAATAAGCTGGGTTGGACTCGTCATTCCCCATCTGGGACGCATGATGGTAGGTCCCAACAACACAAAGCTGCTGCCGGTCACCGCGCTGCTTGGCGCTCTCTTCATGCTCGTTGTCGATACTCTGACCCGCACCATCGGTGCTGCGGAAATGCCCATCAGCATACTCACGGGCATTGTGGGCGCTCCCTTCTACGCCTGGCTGCTGTGGAGGCAAAGGAGGTCAAGTCATGATATATGAGATAAAAGACCTGTGCTTTGCCTATGATACAGGCGGCAGAAACGTGCTTGACGGCGTTTCCCTTGACATTGAAAAGGGCGCTGTGCTTTCGATCCTCGGCCCCAACGGCGCGGGAAAAAGCACGCTGCTCACCTGCATGATGAATCTCAACAGGGTCCGGTCCGGCAGCATTCTCGTTGAGGGCAAAAGCATTGCCGAAATGTCACCGCAGGAATTGGCAAAAAAGGTCAGCTTCGTGCCTCAGAATCTCAAGCCCGTATTCGGCTATTCCGTGCTGGAGTTTGTCCTCATGGGCAGAGCACCGCTTATCTCCGCGCTGGGCAGACCGGGAAAGGAGGACAGGGCGGCGGCATACGAGGCACTTGAAAAAATAGGGCTTCTGGAGCTTGCCGACAGACCTTATACGGAGATCTCCGGCGGCGAAATGCAGCAGGCATCAATTGCCCGTGCCATTGTCCGCAAGCCTCAGGTCATTCTGTTTGATGAGCCCACGGCTCACCTTGATTACGGCAATCAGCTCAGGACTCTCAAGGTCATAAAGGAGCTGTCCCGTGAGGGTTACACCACAGTCATCACCACTCACAACCCCGACCATGCCATCATGCTGGGCGGCAGGGCGGCAATCCTCGACAAGCAGGGAAAAATCACTCTGGGCAGCACCGATGAGCTTATCACGGAGGAAATCCTCAGCAAAGTCTACCATGCAGAGCTTAAAATACGTTATATAGAGGAGCTGGGCAGAAAAGTCTGCCTTTATCCCAATATATAAAAAGTCAATAAAATTTCCGGAAGGAGAAAGATTATGAAAAAGTATGTAGCACTTATTCTGGCACTGTTGATGCTGTTCTCTCTGGCAGCCTGCGGCGGCAATGAGGACGGCGAAGAAGAAGCTTCCGAGCTTAAGGAAGCAGTCGGCGTCACCATTCCCGCATTCTCCCTCAACGTGAACGGCACCGTCGTCACCGATGCAGACCTGGCAGACTACCCCGTTTACGAGGTATCCGCCACCTCCACCAACAGCAGCGGCACCGAAAGCACCTGCGTTTATGTGGGCTTCTCCCTAAAGGACGTTCTCGAAGCTGCAGGCGTCGGCCAATTTAAGACGCTGGCAGCAATCGCAAGCGACGGCTACGAGGTTGAAGTTGACGCTGCACTGGCTATGGAGCCCAGCACCCTCATCGCCATCAGCAAGGACGGTGAGCAGATGAAGGACGGTCCCTGGTTTGCACCCTGCACCAGCAAGACCACCGGCGACTACAACAAGGGCGTTGTAGCCATCTCCCTTGACGGTGCCGAGGTTGACCTCAATGCCGGCGGCGAAGGCGGCGAGGGCGGTCTCCCCGAAATTGCAGACAAGACCGACAAGGTTCAGTTCGGCGACTTCAGCTTCAAGGTAAACGGTGTTGAGGTTACCAACGCAACTCTCGAAGGCCTGCACATCTACAAGATTGAGGTCACCACCGTAAACAGCAAGGGTAATGAGTCCACCGCAACCTACACCGGCTACAAGCTGGCTGACGTTCTGGCGGCCTGCGGCGTTGACGGCGCAGCAAAGGTCACCGTTGTTGCAAATGACGGCTACGAAGCAGAGCTCAACCCCGACTTCATCAACAGCGACTACACCCTCGTTGCTATTGAAAAGGATAAGGAAGTCGGCGAAGGCGGCACCGTTTGGGTCGCTCCCTGCGAATCCGGCTCCTCCGGCGATTACTGCAAGCTGGCAGTTGAAATTCTCGCCAAGTAATATTCTCTCTTACAGTGGGGCAAAAGCCCCACTGTAAGACTGTAGACAAAGTTTAGATTTGTCATTGCGAACCAGTGACCGGTGTCACTGGTGTGGCAATCCGTTTCCCCTGAAAATGCTGATATATCAATGTTTTTCAACGAGAACGGATTCCCACGACCAGTCTGCTGACTGGTCTCGGAATGACAGGATCGGGGGGTGTCTACACCTTGACAGTAGAGCAAAAGCCCCACTGTATTTTGAACAAAGCGGAAAGCTCTTTCCGTTTTGTTCAGAATACGGGAGGAAAGAAACATGAAACGGCTTATTCCCTTAATACTTATATTGCTCGTGCTGCTGTGTGCCTGCGGCACCGCCGCTGAGCCCGAAAGCACGGCAGAGCCTCTGCCCGCTCCGGAAGTTGACGTCGAAAGTCAGTTCGGGGTGGACAAGAACATTAACATGGACACCATAGACGGCTATCTCGGCCGAGACGATGTTGCATACCGCGATGTGCGTATGCTCTTTGACCCCGCCGACTACGCCTCAATCGGCGGCGAAGCAGACCTCAGCAAGACCATTACGGGCTTCAAGGTCGTACCCTATCCCTATATTGCAACCCTCAGCTCGCTGCCGGTGGCAAATGCCTATGCGGGCGACACGCTGTTTACTGTGGCATGGAATGACGACGGCACAATAGCCTCCGTAACCGAAAATTACAGGGAATCCATGATGATTCTCGAGGAGCTTTTCCCCAGGGACACCGCTATATTTCTCATGTGCGGCGGCGGCGGATATGCGGGCATGACAAAAACCCTGCTCATATATCTCGGCTGGGACGAAAATCTTCTGTACAATATCGGTGCAAACTGGGAATACACCGGTGACAACGCCCTTGAGCTTATCGTGTACTCCGAGGACGCCGACGACGAGAATATTAATGCCACATGGCGTGCCGACTATGCTTACATAGACTTCAGCCGCCTGCACGAAAAGTGATATGAAAGCTAAAAAAATTCTGATTTTACTATTGCTTCTGCTCATGCTTTGCAGCTGCGGAGACACCGATGCTCAGGAGCCTGCTTCGGAGTATCCCACCTTCACCTTCACCCACTTTGCCTCCGGTGGAACAAGGGAGGAATACACCGCGGTGATACTCTTTGAGCAGTCAAATTCCACCTTCACCTCCTATCAGGTGGCGTTTTCCTCCTGCACCTGCCGCGATCCCAGCGTCAACTACTATTCCGTGTGCTATGTGGAGCTTCTGAACAACAAGGACTCCGCCCAGGATTCCGCCATACGCTCAATCACCTTCGGCAACAACATGGGGCTCTGGGGCGACAGCAATCCCAACCACTACATATCCGAATATACCGAGGAATACATGGACGAGCATTTCGTGCAGAGTCTTGTTCACGCAACAAAGGCGGATATTGACGCATGGGGCGGCTACGGCACGCAGGTTGACTGCGTAGATGCCGACGCCGTAACGGGTGCAACCGTTTCCACCAGCAATATCACCTCCATGCTTCAGGGGCTTTTCAAATACCATGAGGAGCATTACTACTCATAACTCATAGCTAATAATTAAAGTCACGTCAAGCACGTGACTTTTTACTTTCTTTATACTATGCAAAAGCCGAGGAATAGTTTATAATAAAAAGTTAGAAAACATTCGGGGGACTTTCGTTATGGATATAAAGCTTGAAATTTTATCCGCGGGACAGATATGGGGCGGAGGTGACACCGCACCTCTTGCGATTTTTGGAAAATTCGGCAGGAGCTGCTCTGTTACAGACCTGGCGTTCATAACGGGCTGTGACACTCCCGTATGGAGCTATACGTCCACAGCCGGCGGAAGATGGACATCGCTTGCCGTCGGCGGCGACGGTGAAGCCGTGGAATATTACCGCAAGCGCCATGACGGTGCTGTTCGTCCCTGCTTCAGAAGCGAGGAGCTTTTTGAGCGTTTTGCCTGCGGTCAGGAGGTTTTCAGCGCTGAATACGGGGAATATCCTCAGTATGCCGCCGATGCCGTTACCTCGGCACAGCTTGACAAGGCGCTCCGCAACAATTCCCTCAACCCCACGGGAAAGGTCTACACCTTATGCGGAAACACCTTCAAGGAGAAGAAGAAGGATTATCGCTTTGTCGAAAAAAACGAGCTTATTTTTCAGGAATTTACCAAAGATGACCTCCCCGACATGATGGCAAACGGCAGAACCTTCCAGTCCTACGGACAGAGCCTCATGCACGGCGGAGAGGACACCGCCGTGGCTTTCATTCCCGAGGAATGTCCCGAATATTTCTACAAGGGCGAAAAATATATTCGCGTGAAGTCCCGTCCGAAAAATCAGGGCGAAAAGTTCACGCTTTCCAACGGCATGCGCTATTCTGCGGGGGATACGGTATGGCTCAGGGTCGAGCCGGTTGAGTGGTACGTCGATGCCGAAAGCAAGCTGTTTATTTCAAAGCTCGGTCTTGTTTCCGGCATAAGACTTCAGAAGCAGGTCGCCGTTCCCGAATTTATCTTTGAGGAAACGGAGCTCGGCAATTATCTTGACAGCTATATGACCCACGATATATTCAGCGTTTCGGAAGCTTCTTCCGAAACACACGGCAGCGCCGAGGGCGCGGAAAGCTCAAATTCCTACGGCTTTGACTTTTCCGAGGTCAGCGAGGAGGACATTGTGCGCGGCTGCATCGAAAGCGGCGTTCCCGTTTTTCTCCACGGCGCCTCCTCCGAGGGCAAAAGCGCAAGGGTTCGTCAGATCGACCCGGACTGCGTTGTAATCTATATGCGCAATGCCACCCCCGACAGTCTCAACGGCAAAAGCATTGTAAATCAGACCACGGGAGAAATGACGGACATAAAGCCCACCTGGCTCAAGAAGCTTGAGGCAATCTGCGAAAAGGAGCCTGAAAAGAACCACGTTCTGTTCTTCGACGAGCTGACAAACGCTCTGCCCAGCATTCAGGGCAGCGCCTTCAACATTGTGCTTGACCGCGAGGTAAACGGTATGTGGAAGCTTCCCGAAAACTCCCGCATCGTTGCCGCAGGCAATGAGCTCAACGACTCTCTTGCGGCATATCAGCTTGCCGAGCCTCTTTTCAACCGCTTTGCCCATGTGTATATTCAGACGGCGCTTGACGCATGGCTGCTCTGGGCAGCCGACAGCCGTCTGCACCCCTCAATCTATGCCTACATTGCCTGCAGCGACGGACTTCCTCTCCGCAGCGAGTATGACGGTCAGCTTCCCAATGCCGACCCGAGAAAGTGGGAGTTGGCATCGAAAATTCTCTATACCACGGGCAAGCCCGAAATGATCAGAAGTCTTGTGGGCGAAAGCATCACCGCAGACTTCTGCGAGTTCTGCAAAAAGCGCATCGTAACCCCCGACGACGTTATGAAGGGGCTTGAGGCCGACGGTCTTGAGCTCAGCAGGGAGGAAAAGCGCAACAGCGCGATCTGTCTGTCGCAGGCAGATGAAAAGCAGCTCGGCAGGGTAAGAAGCTTTGTTAAAAAGCTGGGCAGCGAATACTGCGTTCTCTTTGATTCCGCCTGGGCTCACGGTGACTATTCCCGCCTTGAAACCATTGTGGCGCTTAAGCGTGCGGAGAAAAACGATGCGTAACAGATTTTCCGCACTTCTTTACCTGCTGTTCGGCAGACTTTTAAAAAAGCATGATGAGCAGGACAGCGTTCTGAAAAACAGCGATGACGGCATGAGCAAATATTTTTCCCTCATGCTCGGTGATTTTTTCAGCAAAATGGGAAACCGCGACAGCGACAAGGAGCTTGACGCTGACGGCAAATCCGACAATCCCGCTGAGTTTGACTCCAATCCCCTGCTTGACCTTCTGAAAAACCACAAGGAGTCCGAAACGCAGGATATGCACGAAAGCGCCTCGGGCGAAAACCGCAGCTTCTGGAATGAAGGCAAAAGCGGTGATGCGCTTTCGGGTTCAGGCGGCGGCGACAGCGGTATTGCCGCGGAAAAGTCCGAGGACGGCGACAGCTTCAGCGGACGCAGCAGCGAAAAGCTCGGACACACAAGTCAGCAGAGCCGCATTTCCGCAAAGCTCAACGACGTTGTCAGCGAAGCAAACGTTCCCGAATACCTTGTATTCAATGAAATCGGCAAGGCAACGCAGATTATCGACTGGCGCAGGATCCTGCGTCAGAACGGAAGCTTTGACCTGGACTGGTCCTACCGCAACGCGATTGTGGAGGACGGCATCGTGCGTCCCGCTCTTGAAGCAATTCCGGTTGCCGTTACGGAAATTCTCCTTGACACCAGCGGTTCAATCGACGAGCCGCTGCTGAAAAGGTTTCTCCAGGAATGCCGCAATATTCTGCCGCATTCAAGGGTTAAGGTCGGCTGCTTCGACACGCAGTTTTACGGTTTTAAGGAAATAAACACCCTGAGCGACCTTGAAAGCATGGTCTTCGAGGGGCGCCACGGCACAAGCTTCACCGCCGCCGTAAACGCCTTTTCCGGACGTGCGGACAACCGCATAATCTTCACCGACGGCGAAGCGCCTATGCCCGCTCAGAGAATGGATATTATCTGGATCGTCTTCGGCGGAAAACGCATTTCTCCAAACGGCGGACGTGTTTTTTACGTTGACGACGACCTGCTTAAAAGGCTTAAGTCGGACAGCTGATCATATTCGCAAATTCATAAAATCCGAGGCGAAAACAATGAAACGTGTTTTTTACGGCTGGTATGTGTGCCTTGGCTGTGCGCTGCTTCTGTTCTGCACCAGCGGCCTGACCATTAACGCATTCACCATTTATCAGCCGTACATACTGAAGCAGAACCATTTTACAAATGCTCAGTCCTCAACCATCATCATGGTCAGAAGTCTTTTCAGCTTCATTTCCATGTTCCTTACGGGAGCGTACTACAAAAAGCTCTCCCTCCGCAGCGGCATGACGCTGGCGGGGCTTTTCACCGTGGGCGGATTTCTCCTTTTCGGTCTTGCCGGCAGCTACATGGGCTACTGTCTTGCCGCAGTTGTCGTGGGGCTCGGCTACGGACTCGGCACCATGATTCCAATTGCCATCATACTTGAGCGCTGGTTTGTGAAAAAGCGTACCCTCGCCATCGGAATATGCTCCGCCTCAACGGGTTTGTCCACGCTGGGCATTCCCTCGCTTCTCACAGCGCTCATTGAAAACCACGGCTTGAAATTCACCTTCTTTGCGGAGGCCGCCTTCATTGCCCTGCTCGTTGCCCTGAGCTTTTTGCTTGTGAGAAGCGACCCTGAGCAAAAGGGGCTTGCTCCCTACGGTCAGGGAGAGGCCGGCGGCACAGTCCGTAAAAGCACAAATATCGGAACGCTCAGAAAGAAAAACTGGCTTCTCCTCGTTCCCATGCTTCTGCTGCTGGGTGCCATGACAAGTGTTGGCTACAGCCATCTTTCCGTGCTTGCAGACGCAGAGGGCTTCAGCCCCCATATAACCGCCCTTGCTATTACGGTTTCGGGCATAACCATGACCGTCAGCAAGTGCATTTTCGGCTGGGTTTCGGATAAGCTTTCAACGTACAAATGCAACCGGATATTCGGCTTCGTGCTTATTCTGGGCATGGTGCTTCTGTGTATACCCACAGACAGCAGTATTTTCCTGCTTTCCGCCATGAGTCTGTACGGTGTGGGGCTTGCACTCACCACCGTGGGTCTCACCGCATGGGCAGGCGATTTCAGCAGCCATGAGGAATATGACCGCACCATACGCCGTTTCCAGATAGGCTATGCCGCAGGCACACTCGTTTTCTCCTCTCTTCCCGGTATTCTCGCAGACCGCTTCGGCGGCTCCTATATCCCCGCATATATTTTCTTCGCCCTCTGTGCTGTTTTCGTCGTGCTGTCCGTGCAGCACACCTACAGACAGATATCCCGCGAAGGTATAAAGCAGTAATTCTAAGCTTACAGTAACATCGGAGGTAACATTATGGAAAAACTTGAAATCATGAAAGCACGTCACTCTGTGCGCACCTATCTCGACAAGGAAATTGAAGCGGAAAAGCTTGAAGCTCTTCAGAACGCAATTGACGAAATCAATGCCGAAAGCGGACTGAATATCCAGCTTTTCGCAAACGAACCCGAGGCTTTCAAGGCCAACGCCTCCCACTACGGTGCCTTTGAGGGCTGCCGCAACTATTTTGCAATGGTGGGCGGAAAAAACGATGACGAGAAAATCGGCTATTACGGCGAAAAGCTCGTGCTTCTCGCTCAGGAGCTTGGTCTGAACACCTGCTGGGTTGCCCTGACCTACAAAAAGGGCAAGGTAAAGGTCAGCGCCGAAAACGGCGAAAAGCTTCATGTTGTAATCGCCCTCGGCTATGGCAAAACTCAGGGGCATGACCACACGAACAAGGATATAAGCACGCTCTGCAACCTTTCCGAAGGCTCTCCGGAGTGGTTCAGAAACGGCATGGAGGCCGTTCTTCTCGCCCCCACCGCCATCAATCAGCAGAAGTTTTACTTTGAGCAGAAGGGCGACACCGTTTCCGCAAAAGCAAAGCTTGCCTTCTACAGCAAGATGGATCTCGGCATTGCAAAATACCATTTTGAGCTTGGCGCAGGCAGGGATAATTTCCGCTGGGAGTAATTAAAATGCCCGACAGAGAAGAAAAGTTTGAGCGTATGCTTAAGTAAGGAGTAATCGACATGGCATATCTCTCCGATATCGAAATTGCACAGCAGTGCAGAATGAAGCCCATAACCGAAATCGCAAAAAAGGCGGGTATTGACGATGCCTACATTGTGCATTACGGAAGATACAAGGCAAAGGTGGACCTCGGTCTTCTGAAGGAAAACCGCAAAAACGGCAGGCTGATCCTCGTAACCGCCATAACTCCCACTCCCGCAGGCGAAGGGAAAACCACAACCACCATCGGTCTTGCCGACGGTCTCAGCCGCATCGGTAAGGACGTAACCGTTGCCCTGCGTGAGCCCTCTCTGGGCCCCGTTTTCGGCATCAAGGGCGGTGCAGCAGGCGGCGGCTATGCGCAGGTCGTTCCTATGGAGGACATTAACCTTCACTTTACGGGTGATTTTCACGCCATAGGCGCGGCAAACAATCTGCTTGCCGCCATGCTTGACAACCACATTCAGCAGGGCAACGCCCTCGGCATCGACGTGCGCAAAATCACCTGGAAGCGCTGTGTTGACATGAACGACCGTCAGCTCCGCTTCATCGTTGACGGGCTCGGCGGCAAGCCCAACGGCACTCCCCGGGAGGACGGCTTTGACATCACCGTTGCCTCGGAAATCATGGCAATTTTGTGCCTTGCAGACTCCATCACCGACCTGAAGGAACGCCTGTCCCGCATCATCGTGGGCTACACCTATGATGACAGACCCGTCACCGCAGGCGACCTCAGAGCCGTAGGCGCAATGGCGGCGCTGCTCAAGGACGCACTCAAGCCCAACCTCGTGCAGACTCTTGAGGGTACTCCCGCCTTCGTTCACGGCGGCCCCTTTGCCAACATTGCCCACGGCTGCAACAGCGTAATGGCAACCAAAATGGCGCTTAAAATGGGCGACTACACTGTCACGGAGGCAGGCTTCGGCGCTGACCTGGGCGCAGAAAAATTCCTTGACATCAAGTGCCGCATGGCTGGTCTTACTCCCGACGCGGTGGTCATCGTTGCCACCGTGCGCGCACTCAAGATGCACGGCGGTTTGCCCAAAAACGACCTCGGTCACGAAGACTTTGAGGCTCTGGAAAAGGGTGTTCCCAACCTTCTCCGCCATGTCTCCAACATAAAGGATGTTTACGGTCTGCCCTGCGTTGTTGCTGTAAACCGCTTCCCTACCGACACCGACAGCGAGATTGAGTTCATCATCGCAAGGTGCAGGGAGCTGGGCGTAAATGTTGTTCTCTCAACTGTATGGGCAGAGGGCGGCAAGGGCGGCGAGGCGCTGGCAAGAGAAGTCGTGCGTCTGTGCGAGGAGGAAAAGAGCGACTTCCGCTTCAGCTATGAGCTTGATATGAGCATTGAGGAAAAGCTCACGGCCCTGACTCAGCGCATCTACGGCGGCAAGGATATTTCCGTTCTGCCCGCTGCCGCAAAGCAGATCAGGCAGCTCACGGAGCTGGGCTACGGCAAGCTTCCCGTATGCGTTGCAAAAACACAGTACAGCTTCTCCGATGACCCCGCGAAGCTCGGCGCACCGGAGGATTTCACCGTCACCATAAAGAACGTAAAGGTTGCCGCAGGCGCAGGCTTCATCGTTGCCCTCACGGGCGACATCATGACCATGCCCGGTCTGCCCAAGGCTCCCGCAGCGGAAAAGATTGACGTTGACGAAAACGGCGTTATTTCAGGACTGTTCTGAAATTAAAGCATAAAAAAAACAGGCAGCAAAGCTGCCTGTTTTTTATTCGTTTTCCATCATCGCTTTTATCTGCTCGCCTATGCGGTTTTCCTCAAGGTCCTCAAGGTCAATTACGTTTATGCCAAGCTCCTGAGCACGATGGCGGGTTATATTGCGGCAGCGGTGCGCCGTTACAATGGCGGCTTTTGCCGTCTTACCGCCGAAGCGGTCGCGGAGTATGGCAAGCTCATTGAGTGCCTCGGTGCTGACCTCGCAGGTCTTGCAGCTTATGAACACGGGTACTATGCCCTGCATGGCCATGACGTCAATTTCATTTGTGACATTGTCCTGCCGGAAGTCACCCTCCCAGTCAACAACGGCGCTGGTGCGCACATCGTTAAACAGTCCCGCGTCAAGACAGACCTTATACACATAAATCTCCAGAACGCTTCCTATATCCCGCAGCCATGTGCGTATCTGCCTGTCCTTGAATTTAAACTCAACCCTGGCGTCTATGTTCAAATCGCTTATAAAGCCTATTTTTTCAAGGTCATACAGCAGCTTTTTTGGCGCGTCTATCCTGCTTCCGTGCTCGCCCTTTACGGTGTATGGCGCGATGACCTCCAGGGGAATATATTCGCCCTTTTCCACCTGCGAAGCACGCTGAATATAGTTCACGGCGCTTGTCCAATCGTTGCGGTGCTTCAGATACAGCGCAAAGAAGGGGTCGATTACGTCCATGTATTTATTCAGTATGGAGTTATCCACCCTGCCCTCACGCATGGCACCGCCTGCCATAAGGAAGCAGTCCTCCACCTTGTGCTGAACCTCGCATTTCAGCTCATCGCCGAAATGTGCCTCGTGGATATTGTAAAAGCTTTTTGCCTTGCGGCTGTAGGTAAAGGCAGGCGTATTAGTTGCGGCGCAGAAGCGTCCGCTTGCGAAAAGCGCCGCGTCCGTTCCGCCCGTAATGTCAACGATGCACTCGGGGTATTTTTCCTCAATTCCTCTGAGCTGCTTTTCAAGCTTGTCCGCATTGTACAGGCTGGATTCAAGGAAAACAAGCTCAGCCTTTACGCCGCGGCGTTCAAAATACTCCCGCATTTTATTCTGCAGATTTCTGTTGTGCGCCACTTCGGAAGGACAGAGAAAAACCGTGCGCTCGGGCTTGAACACCTCGGTGGCAAGCACATTTTCAATGGGTCTTTCGTCATAAAGTTCAATAAGAGTTTTCATAGCATCACCAGTTTTTAATAATATACGTCCCAGAGAATAAGTCCGTTTGCGGAGGCCGTAAAGCCCGCTTTTGCGCGGTCACGGGAATCAAGCGCCTCCGAAACGGAGGAAATGCTCCGCTCTCCCGTTCCCACCTCGAGAAGCGTGCCGACGATTATCCGCACCATGTTATACAGAAAACCGTTTCCCGTGAGGGCAAAACGCACTTCGCCCATTTCCGCGAAAATATCAATGCTGTCAATGCGGCGGACCGCCGATTTTTTCATGTGCTTTGCGGAGGTGAAGGCGGTGAAGTCTTTCTCGCCGCAGAGTATCTCCGCCGCCTTACGCATGGCATCAAGGTCAAGCGGCTTTGTATAGGTAAAAAGATATTTCCTCTCAAATACATTGGGCTCAGAGCTGTTATGCACACGGTATACATAGGTTTTGCCTTTGCAGTTTAGGCGGGCGTGAAATCTCGGCTCTGCCTCCGTGAGCGAAACAGCGCCGATGTCCTCGGGGAGATATTTCCGTATCTCCTCAAGAAGCTCGCCGCAGGTCATTTCCGTTTCTGCCTTGATGGAGCAGACCTGCCGTCTTGCGTGGACACCCGCGTCCGTGCGCCCGCTGCCCGCAAGCTCAACCTCCTGCCCAAGCAGACGCGAAAGCAGCCTTTCCAGCTTAAACTGTATTGTGTTGTCCGTATTCCCCTGCTTCTGCCAGCCGCTGTAGCGCGTTCCGTCATAGCACAGGACAAGCTTATAGGTTTTCATTCCGTACCTCAAAATGTTCTGCAATTAATATACCACAAAAGCAGCCGTGCCGCAATCTTGCTTTTGCCAAGGCTTTTTATTGCATCGCTCCACGAAAAATGATAAAATACAGTTTATGATTTTTGTTTTCGAGGGATCACATGAAGGGCAAGCTCGATATGACTCAGGGCATAGGCTGGCGCCATGTTCTGACCTTTTCTCTTCCAATCATGCTGGGCAATCTGCTTCAGCAGTTATATAACACCGTTGACGGCATCGTCGTCGGAAAATACGTTTCCGAGGCCGCCCTCGGCGCAGTCGGCAACTGCGCAAGCCTCACCTTTCTTTTCATTGCAGTCGCCATGGGACTTTCTAACGGCGCAAGCGTTGTTGCGGCTCAGTTCTTCGGCGCAAAGCGTGAAGCCGACGTGCGCCGCTCCGCCTCCACCGCAATAATTCTTCTCTGCGGAGTGGGTATTGCGGGCGTAATATTCGGAATGCTCTGCTCCGACTGGCTGCTCGGCACAGTCATGGGCATTGACGATAAGGAGGTTCTTGCGGAGGCCGTAACCTACTTCAGAATTTACTCCGCAGGTCTGCTGTTCCAGTTCCTTTACAATGTTGTTGCGGCGCTGCTGCGCGCACTTGGTGACAGCAAGGCAACGCTGTATTTCCTTCTGATTTCAACGGTTGTGAACCTCGGGCTTGACCTTCTCTTCGTTCTTGTTTTCGGCTGGGGCGTTGCGGGTGTTGCCATTGCAACCGTCATTGCCCAGGGCATAAGCACAGCATTCTCCGTCGTTTACATGAACCGCAGATACCCCGTGTTCCGCTTTAAGCTCGGGGAGCTTAAATACCACGCCGACATGGGCAAAAAATGTCTGCAGATGGGCATTCCCTCCATGCTTCAGCAGAGCGTTGTGGCAATCGGCGGTATGTTCATGCAGCGGCTTGTCAACACCTTCGGCAAGGCGCTTATGGCGGCCTTCACCGTGGGCAACCGTGTTGAAAACTATATTTTCATTCCCATCATGGCGCTCAACGCGGGTATGTCCACCTTTGCGGGACAGAACATGGGCGCCGGAAGACCCGACCGCGTCAGAGAGTGCTGGAAGCGGGTTGAGCTTATGTCCCTCGTGTTCTCCGCTTTCATCGCGGTGCTTATCTACTCCTTTGCCGCTCCCGTTTCAACCCTCTTCGGCGTTTCGGGCAAGAGTCTTACCATGAGCGTTGAGATGATTCGCTTCATGAGCTTCTTTGTCCTGCTGTTTTCTCTTTATCTTCCAACGGGCGGACTTCTTCAGGGCGCCGGCGATGCCTTCTTTGCCATGCTCTGCTCCATGTCTACTCTCGGCATAAGGGTTATCTCCGCCTACACCATGGTTTATGCCTTTAATGTTGACTATCACGCGGTATGGTACGCCGTGCCTATCGGCTGGGTATTCTGCATTGTTCTGGCATGGGGACGCTATTTCAGCGGAGCCTGGGAAAAGAAAGCCCTTGTCAGAAA
>JAZRZJ010000039.1:0-8458 GCA_045601285.1 Oscillospiraceae bacterium | reverse complement strand
ACATATAATTTGAAGCGGTCTGATTTCCGTCATGCGACGTTGAAGCCCTTGGAAATACGACAGTATTCCCCGCAGTCTTCGCCTTGCCTGACAAAAATCATCCTCGCTTCATTCTTAAAGCTTTTTATTGAAGATTAGTATGAAAAAACGCTGCATCACAGATGCAGCGTTTTTTCATATTTATTTGCAGAGCTGCCAGAAGGCAACGGCGGAGGCCGCCGCAACATTCAGGGAATCAACCCCGTGGTACATAGGGATCTTTACCGTGTAGTCGCAGTCGGCAATGGTTTCCTCCACAAGTCCGTCGCCCTCGGTGCCGAGGACGATTGCAAGCTTTTCCTCCGCCATGAGCGCGGGGTCGTCAATGCTGACGGACTTGTGGGAAAGCGCCATGGCTGCGGTCTTGAAGCCCATGCTTTTCAGCACGTCAAGACCCGGGTGCGGCCACTCGTCGACGTACTTTCCCAGGTATGCCCAGGGCACCTGAAACACTGTTCCCATGCTGACGCGGACGCTCCTGCGGTACAGGGGGTCGGTGCAGGCGGGAGTCAGCACAACCGCGTCAACGCCCAGTGCTGCGGCAGAGCGAAAAATCGCGCCCAGGTTTGTGGGATTGACCACGTTTTCAAGCACGGCAATGCGCCGCGCATCTTTGCAGATTTCCTCCACCGTTGTTTCGGGGGGACGCTTCATGGCGCAGAGAACGCCGCGCACAAGCTTGAAGCCCGTGATCTGCGTGAGAATGTCAAGGTCGGAAACGAAAACGGGAATATCGCCGCAGCGGGCGATTACCTCTTTCGCCTGGGTTTCCACGTGACCGCGCTCCATGAGCATGGAAACGGGCTCGCAGCCGAAGTCCAGTGCACGCTCGATCACCTTGGGGCTCTCGGCGATGAAGAGGCCGCCCTTGGGCGCCTCATAGTTTAAAAGCTGCGCCTCGGTGAGTCTTGCGTAAATGTCAAGCTCGGGCGCGTTGTAGTCGGTTATTTCAATTACGTTTGCCATTGTTTTTTCTCCGGAAAATAAAGCTGAGCTGATTATATCACAGCCGCACGGAATTTTAAAGAACTGCTTGCAGGAAAGAGCGTGCCATGAAGTGTTTACGGCATAAATTGCCGCAGAAGAACGTCAATTTTCAGTATCCTTTAATCCAGTAATCCTGCGGCCGAGCTCTGAAATCAGCGAGCTTTTTTCCGAAGGCAGTGTCCAGCTCCGATACTCTGCCGAGTCCCGCAACAAGCGGGTCGATGCAGCGCTTTTTGGCGAAGATCTTTCTCCACGCGCCGCCCTCATCAAGCGCGGACACCGCAATTTTGCTCATGGCGCAAAAGGCGCTCCAGCGCTCCGCGTATTCGGGATTTCCCAGCAGCTTTTTGATTAATTCGGGCTCCGTTCCGTACAAATCCCTTTCCGAAATAACACCGCCGCGCACAGCATCGCCCACAAGCTCCGCAAGGGACTGCATGGCATAGCGGTCCTCATCGGAAACGTAGATTTTCGAGCATTCCAAAGCCGCCTCCGCAAAGCCTGCGGCGCTGTCGCAATGGGTGAAGGCAAGCTCCGTTTCCCCGTCCTCGTTTTCCGTCAGCGTGAGGTCGCGGAAATATTCCGCCGCATCGGAAATACCCCGTATTCCGTAGTTGAGCATATTGCCGAGGGAGTATTCAAGTCTGTCGGCGGAAAGGCGGGGAGCGTCGTTATCCGCCACGGGATAGCGGTGGTAGTCACAGACATCATCGGTGCAGAGACCGTTTTCACGCAGAATTTTCTGCATTTCCGCAGAGCCCTCGATAATAAGCGCCGTGCCGTCCTCCGTTGCCTCCTGCGTAAGATGATCGCCCCGCAGAAAGTCTATAACGTGGGCAAAGGTGGGCGTTGAAACATCGTGCAGAAGTCCTGCAAGGGCCTGAGCTTTGTCGCGGGTGAAGTGCCACACGATCAGTGCAGCGCCAAGACTGTGATCAAATCGCGAGTAGCTGCCCATGCCGCAGAAGCGGGGAAATGAGGTGTATTCGCAGCCGCAGTTCATGCCCACATTTCTGAGCCTTTGCATGATGTCGGTTTCTGCGGCGCTTATGAGAAAATCGGGAGTGTCCGCAGAATAAATTTTTAAAAGCTTTTTGTTTTCCATCGGTATCTTCAGCGTGCTCCGGAGAGCTTTATTATTTCGATTATGCCGACTGCCGCAGAAATGCCGCCGAGCACTATGAAAACTATAGGCAGGAGGTCAAAGCCCGTTTCGCTGACAAACATGAGGTCGTCGGAATTAAACTGGATCTCAATGCTGTCGCCCACCTCCATGCTGCTGCTGTAGCCGCTGAGCTCAGCGTCCTTTATCTCCCGGCCGTCAAAGGAGTAATCCACATAAACGGTGTAGGTTTCTCTATATGTGTCGCTTTCGCCGTCATTTACCCATTCGCCGCCGGTGACCTCTATTTTGCTTATGCTGGCGGAGGCTGTATGCTCATACTCCGTGGGGTTAAATAACAGATAAATTCCTATACCGATGAAAATAAGTCCAAGGAGAATAGCTCCCGCCATTTTCAGTCCCACATAGGCCGGCAGGCCCTTTTTGCTTTTCATGGTCAGCACCTCGTTTTGCAGTTATGGTGAAATTGTATCACGCATCGCCGCGGTTGACAAGACGGTGCTGCGACATCAGCAAACAGTTATTGACAAGCTGTTGAAACTCAAAAATTTTAAATATTTTTCTTTACTTTTGTAATATTGGGTGATATTCTCATCTATATATAGTGTAAGTAAAAAAACACAAATACAATAAGGAGGAAATAACATGATTAAGTTTGCTGCATGGCTGTTCTTCAACATGGTTTTTGACTGGCCCTTCTAATTGAAGAAGCTACATAAAAATCGCCCCGGTGTGTTCTTACACCGGGGTGCTTTTTGCGTTCTTGCAATGAGCGGATATGTGTGATAAAATCCGATTGTAAAAATTCCCGAAAAGGAGAAATGTCATGAGTTTTATTGAGCTTGCAAAGGAAAGATACGCAGTCCGTGCGTACAAGGATACTCCCGTTGAGCAGGAGAAGCTTGACCTCATTCTCGAGGCGGCAAAGGTGGCACCCACCGCCTGCAACAATCAGCCCCAGAAGATTTACGTTGTGAAAAGCGAGGAAAAGCGCAGGGCTCTTGCGGAGGTAAGCCCCTGCACCTTTAATGCTCCCGTGATTTTTGTTGTGGGCTATGACAATGACCGTTCCGCAAAGGGTATGATTTATGAGGGCCATGACTTCGGCGACACCGATGCCGCCATAGTATGCACCCACATGATGCTTGAGGCATGGGAGCAGGGTCTTGGCTCCTGCTGGGTTGGTTATTTCAGCGAGGCCAAGGTAAAGGCAGCGCTGGGACTTCCGGAAAACGTCCGCGTCCGCGACCTGCTTCCCGTGGGCTATGCCGCGGAGAACGCCGTGCCTGCGCCTCTGCACACAAAATACCGCGACATGAGCGATTTTGTTGAGGAGCTGTAAGAAAAAATCCCCGTCAATGACGGGGATTTTCATTTGTAAAATTCGGCGGCTTCAGGGTGCTTTTCGAGCAGTTCCTCTTTTGAAATCAGCTCGAATCCCGACGGGTCAAAGCGGGGAACGGTGATGCACACGAGGAAGGTTCCGCAGTCTGCTTTTCCGCTGTGGCGCGAGGCAAAAAGCGTGCCCTTCGGAACGTACACAAAGGGCTCACAGCCTTTGTCCGTGCCAAGCTTCTTAACGGTAATTTTACCGTCCTCCGAAATCAGCCACACATCGAGAGGAACGCCCTCGGAATAGCACCAGTATTCGTCACAGTCAATTCTGTGAAACTCCGTAATTTCCTCGGGGCCGACATAGTAGAAAATGCTGCCCGAGGAGGCCCTTCCCGAGAAAAAATGCCCGTAATGCTGTTCTGAAAACGCTCCGTTTTCCGCATGGGGAGCAAGGCCGAAATATTCTTTTAATTCTTCGGGAGTCATCACACAAACTCCGTTTCAATGGTGAGAACGATCTCGTTTTCGGGATAAAGCTCAGCCATATAGGCAATAAACTCTTTACGGAGGGCGTCCCAGTCTTTAAGGTCGTAATCGACGATGAAGTCGCAGTAGATTTTCGGGGAATTGGGGTCAAGATAAACGGCGTGGAAGCTCTTGACGTGCTCATGCCCGATGACGAAATCCGAAACGGTCTTGCGGATAAGCTTGACTTCCTCGTGGTCGTCGTCAACGGCGTAGACGCCGAATACCATCGTGACATCGTATTCGTGCATGATATGAAGCTGCAGGGCGTGCAGTATATCGTAGACCTCGCCGACGGTTTTTTCGTGGTCGATTTCAACATTTACGGAGCCGGAATAGGCATCGGGACCGTAGTTGTGAAGCATCATGTCGGCGGCGCCGAGAACGCCCTCGGTGCTGCGGATTTCCCGGTAGAGCTTCTTTGCAAGCTCCTCGTCACCGGGCTTGCCGAGAAGCTCGGAAACGGTGTCCCTCAGAACCTCAAGGCCCGCCTTGATAATGAGAATTGAGGTGAAGATACCCACATAGGCGTCAATGGAGAAGTCAAAGACGAGGAAGATTACTGCGGAGAGAATGGTGATGACGGAAACAAAGGAGTCATTGCGGCAGTCAAGACCTACGGCAGTGAGGGCGAGGGAGTCTGCCTTTTTGCCTTGCTTTATGGTGTAAACTCCGAGGAAGAATTTAATGACGGCGGAAATCGCAACGGCGGCAATGGCGATTATGGAGATGTCCATTTCCTCGGGATTGAAGATGAGGTCAATGGCACCCGTTAGAACCTCAAAGCCGGTTACGAGAATAAGGATTGCGATGATAAGACTTGTGAGGTATTCGATTCTGCCGTAGCCGAAGGGGTGCTTTGCATCGGGCTTTTTGCCCGCAAGCTTGGTGCCCACAAGGGTCAGCACGCTTGTCAGCGCATCGGAGGCGTTGTTGATACCTTCGGATATGATGGCAATGGAGTTTGCCAGCAGACCGAGAATGACCTTGATTGCGGCGATGAGCAGATTGACTATTATACCGAGACCCGAGGTGCCCGCGATTATGCCCTCGCGGCTGTCGGGATCCTGACGTAAGATTTTACAGATAAATTTCATACCTTTACCTTGCCTGCCATATATTTTATGATGCACCTATTATACCATCTGAAATCAAAAATACAAGTTGAAAAGCCATGCTTCAGATGCTATAATTCCATAAGCAAAACACACTAAGGAGTACCATTATGACAAAAATCAAAAAATATTTCGGCGGATATAAAATGACGTGGCCCAGGGTGATAATCTTTGCGATTATTACCGCCGTTGTTACCGCGGTGCTGAACCTTATTCCCGCCCTGAAGGACACCTCCTTTCAGGACATTGCCATAAGCCTGGAGTGTTGGTTCCTGTTTGCCATATTTATCATAGTCAACTGTGACAAGTGGTGGGAGGCCTCGCTCAAGTGCTTCGTGTTCTTCCTCATCAGCCAGCCGCTTATTTATCTCATCGAGGTGCCTTTTAACTCTATGGGCTGGGAACTCTTCGGCTACTACGGCCACTGGTTCAGGCTCACGGTGCTGACGCTTCCGGGCGCGGCAATTGCGTTCCTGCTGAAGAAGAAAAACTGGCTCAGCGTTGCGGTGCTTTCCGTTGCCACGGTCTTCCTTGCATATATGTGCGTGTCCTATTTCAATACCGCCGTCGCCGCGTTCCCCCACCATCTGCTGAGCAGCATCTTCTGCATTGCTTTGGCGGTTTTTCTGGTGCTTGTTCTGCTTGATGAGAAGAAGCACCGCATCGCTGCCCTTGCGATTATTGTTCTTGTGCTGGCGGTCTTTATCGGCTGGACGGTAATGAATGACGGCGGCGGCAGCACTTATGTTATTCTCCTTGAGGAAGGAGCCTGGAGCTGCACCGTAAGCGATGAAAACATTGTTGATGTTGAGATTACGGAGGGAAATTGCGCGAAAATAACCTCCGAGCACAACGGAGCGGCAATTATTGATTTTGAAAACGAAAACGGCGATACGGTAAGCTACAACATCGTTGTTGACGGCGCAAATCTCATGGTATCTCCGATTGATTAACGACAAAAAAAGCACCCTATGGGTGCTTTTTTGTCGCAAAACTGCGTATGCTTATGGTCTTGTTTTTATACGGATTCTTTTATGAGGACTTCGGTCTTCTGCGCCCAGCGCTTTGCGAAGCCGGCGGAGGCCTTGGCGGGCTCAAAGGAATATGCGCTCCATTTGTCGTAAAACGCCTTCTCCTCGGCGGCACATTTTTCGCTCAGCTCGGAGAGGTCTGCGGTTTCCGCTTGCTCAAGCCAGCTCTGCTCAAGGGCGTCACGCTCGGCAAAAAATTCTGCGGGAACGCATTT
This sequence comes from Oscillospiraceae bacterium, assembly GCA_045601285.1. GTDB lineage: Bacteria > Bacillota > Clostridia > Oscillospirales > Oscillospiraceae > F23-B02. The sequence goes on along the minus strand of JAZRZJ010000039.1, from coordinate 2,088 downwards.
GCCGATGAGCTGACGGCGGAACATTTCCTGCGCGTACCAGTATTTTTTCGCCTCCGCGGCATCTGCGGAGAATACGGGAGCGCAGGGCTTGCTGCCGAACTCATAGGGCTTGAACAGGGACACGCAGGGCGTTGAGGAGCCCGTTGCCCAGACAACTGTTCTGTCGGGCTTAAGCTCAACCGCCATGCTCTGCGTGGTGTGGTCGCCCACCATGCCTCCGAAGTGCATACAGGCGCTGCCTACGCTGCCCTTGGCAAAGGGATTTTTTACGCCCTGCTCATGCACACGGAGAGCGGACATTATATCGCCGATGCTCTCCACCCTTGCAATACAGCTCTGAGTCTGTTTTCTTCTGGCAGCAGAGCCCGAGCCCATGGTAAAGACCTGCTCGGTGTGGCGGAGTCGGAAGTCGCAGGGAGTGCCGTCGCTGTATTTGTCGCCGTCGCTTCCGATGGAAAGGCGGTTGCTGATGCTGGCCCTGTCATACTTCTTGTAAACCCACTTTTTGCCGCAGGTTTCAAGCACGAAAAGTCCGCCTCTGTCCATGACGAGAAAGGAGTTGTCATAGAAAAATTCGTGGTCATAGCCGCAGTTGCCGCCCTGACCGAACTGCTCAAGCAGAGAAATGAGTGTTTCAAGGGCGACCTCTGCGGACTCCGAGCGCTCCAGCGCCATGCGGAGCATATCCATGCCCGTGAGTCCCGTCCTGCCGTACTTTCCGAGGGTGAAAACCGCCTCGTTTCCAATGCAAACGCCGCAGTCGTTCACGCCGATTTCCGCACCCCACATCCATGTGGGACGGGACAGCAGAACGCCGTGGGTTTCCTTGACCTGCGGCACGCTTATGTAGGTTGCCCTCAGCTCTTTTTCGCTGTGCTTTGCCGCGGGAATATATTCGAGCACCTGAGGCTCGTTGGGGCTGCGGTCGCTGTTTTTTCCGAATAACGCTTTATTGTCCGAAATTTTGCCAAGTGTATCGCACATGTGGCTCACTCCCTTAATCTGATGATTTCATTATAACGGGTTCGGCAGAATTTTTCAACAGCACCGTGGAGCATAATTAATTTGCAAAAGTTCCCGTCCATGCATGTCAGATGCGTTTTTGTTTGTGCGTAACGGGCAGGTGTGATATACTCGGAGCATAGAACCAAGGGGAGACAGACTATGGAGCACACAAAAATCTTTTATACAAGCGACAGAGGGCAATGGAGAGCATGGCTCGCCGAAAACTTTGAAACGGAAAAAGAAATATGGTTTGTATTTCCCGTAAAAGCGTCGGGGGAGGAGAGCCTTTCCTATAACGACGCGGTGGAGGAGGCGCTGTGCTTCGGCTGGATTGACAGTACCGCGGGCACCCTCGATGAAAACCACGGTCTGCGCCGCTTCTGCCCAAGACGAGAGGGAAGCGGATATTCAAGACCGAATATCGAGCGCCTTATATGGCTTGATGGTCAGGGCATGATTCACCCGAAAATCAGAGAAAAGGTTCTGCGTATAATCACCGCGCCCTACGAGTTTCCCGAGGATATACTTGATGAAATCAGAAAAGACAGTGCTGTGTGGGAAAACTATAAAGGCTTCTCCGAGCCCTATAAAAGAATCCGCGTCGCGTATATTGACGCGGCAAGAAAACGCCCCGCGGAATTTGAGAAAAGGCTGAAAAGCTTCATCGCAAAAACAAGGGAAAACAAGCTCATCACGGGCTACGGCGGGATCGAAAAATATTACAGATAACGTATGTTAAAGGGACAAGGAAACCTCCGCTGACAAAAGGCATACGGAGGCTTCTGGACAGCACTCAACGATTAATACAATGCACCCATGCCAAATCTTGCATGGGGAGAGTTTGAGAGGGGATTGGTTATCCCCTCTCAATCAATTTGAGCGATGCGGATAATTTTTTCATCCGCTGCCGGCAAAAAAGCTTGGACCTCTCGGTCGGAGCTTCGCTGCTGTATTTGCCCCAAACGGTGCGTAGAGGCAGGGTATTTGCCCCAAAAGTACACCAACGGGTCAGCACGGCAAACTGAAGTTTGTTGTAATTGGTGATATTCAGCCCTTTTTCAATGCGCTCCTGATGAAGTCTTT
>JAZRZJ010000038.1:0-67516 GCA_045601285.1 Oscillospiraceae bacterium | reverse complement strand
AATACCGAAGCGCTGTGCAACGTCAAGATAATGCATTGTGGACTGCTGGGTCATGATATTTGCGGAGAACATGCAGGGGATCTCACGCAGGATGGCTTTCAGCATGGGGAAGCCCATCATGAAAACGGTCATTGCGTTCTCGTCGGAGAGGACGCACTTGTTGGAGAATTCCACGTCGTTTCCGCAGCGGCGGTCACCGCGGAGGGTCTCCTTGATGCACTTTGCAACGTCCTTTACGACGAAGTCCATTGCGGTATGGGTGATGCGCAGGGTCTCATCACGCTGGCCCATGGTGAACTTGTCGATTGCGTGGGGAACTGCCAGATAGTTGGACATCCAGCGGTAGCGGAACAGGCCCTTGATCGCGCCCTTGGACATGGTAACATCGATAACGATGCCCCACAGATACAGCCATCTGCTGAAATCATAGAGGGTGTCCTTGAGTCCGCGCCACTCACGGCGTTTTCTTACCTTGCCTTCATTAAAGAGCTTACCGTATTGAGTTTCGCCCTTTTTCTTCTTGGTATTGTATACAACAACAACAGTCTTCATTACTTGGCACCTCCCTGAATCTTCTTGATCTCAATGCTTTCTACGAATGCCTGTACGCGAGTGCGCATCTGTCCGATAGAGGATGCAATGTTGTAGGGTCTGTTGACTGCGAGAACGGGGTAGCCGTAGTCATCCTGAAGCATGGTGGAGCCGAGAAGCTTCTCGTATGCCCAGGGGTCACAGAAGTTGACCTGCTCATAGATAATGCCGTCAACTCCGTATTCCTTGGCAAGGTCAGCAACATACTGCTTGCGTCCGTATACCTTGGGCATATCCATGTAGCGAGGACACTGGCTCATCATTACGTAGTGACGGCAAACCTGGGTGAAAGCATCCTCATCGTCGGTCATCTTGATGGGAAGTCTGCCGGGGAATGCGCCGAAGCAGTAGCGGTCGGCTGCAACATAAGCACCGCAGTCCTCAATGAGCTTGATGAGGCTGAGGTCGTCGATCTCGGAGCCGACAACGGCAACGCGTGCGCGGTAGGGCTTGTCGTCGGGTTCTCTCTTGGCAACTTCCTTCAGGGTTTCCTGCAGCTTTTCCTTGATGAGATACTTGGGGCAGACGTATGTAGCAAGAGTGAATACCGCAAATTCATAGCCGGTGATCCTGGGCTTCTCTTCCTTGCGGAACTGGCTCAGCGCCATGATGAGCTCGCAGATTTCATTATGCTCCTTGACAGCCTCGCGGATAGCCTTGTCGGAGGTGTCGATGCCGTAGTTTTCTGCCAGAGGAGTCAGGATGTGGTTCTGGCACTGCAGCTTCATAAGGTTAACGCCGTTTTCGTCAGCCTTAAGTGCGATTTCCATGTTCTCATAGAAGAATCTGGGATCGCCGCCGTCCATGGTGTGCAGCAGCTCCATATTCTCTGCGGCACGGTTTATCATGGTACAGCCGTCGGGTGCAACCAGACAGTCGGCGAAGTTGAAGCCGCCTTCAATTGCTCTTTCAAGCAGAGCGCGGCTGTTTTCGCACAGCAGGCTGGTCATGTAGTAGGTTGCAATATCCATAGAGCCCGTATTCGGTGCAAACAGACGCACACCGAAGGTACCGCCAAGGTTCATAAGAGGCTCGGGTGTATTCTCGCACAGGAATGCAGCGCAGACTTTACCCTCGCTCTTAGCCTTGACAATGAGCTCATTGTTGGCCTCCTGAAGGAGGTCTTCAAAGTATTGCAGATGCTTTAGATCTCTCATTGTTTATTCCCCCAATCAATTTTTGCTAATTATAATGCCGATTTTATTAGCTTGTTAATATTTTAGCTCTTTAGTCTTTCAAAGTCAATTTATTTATACTATTTCATTAATTTGTCCATTTACAATGATGCTTTTTGTGCAAAATTGCCATATATACCACACAATATGTATAATAAAATCCGACGGCAAGTCTGCCGTCGGATTTTATTATACATATTGTAGACTTATTTTGGTATTAATCAGTATGCCTTGCCTTCGCCGATGGCGCGGTACATGAACATAACTACCTGCCAGCGATTGCAGGTTACATTGGGACGGAAGGTATTGTCCTGATAGCCGGTGGTGATGCCGTTTTCAACAGCCCATGCAACTGCCGCGCGGAAGGGTGTTGCTATTGAGGCTGCATCGGCAAAGCCTGCAACGCTTCCTCTTGAGGCGGGCTCACCAAAGTAACGCCAGAGGAATGTTACGAACTCTGCACGGGAAACGGTCTTGCTGGGCTTGAAGGTTCCGTCATTGTAGCCGGTGGTTATTCCCTGCTCTGCTGCCCACAGAATTGCCTTGTAGAAGGGTGCGCAGGCGCCGGTGCTGAACACATCGCTGAAGGGATTATTAAGGCTTGCGGGTTCCGGACGGCCTGCGGCACGCCAGAGGAACGTTACAACCTGACCGCGAGTGCAGGGGGAGCTGGGGCTGAAGTGTGTTTCATCAGTACCCGAGGTAATCTGCGGGTCATAGGTATATGCCCACATGATTGCGGTGTAATACTGATCCTTATTGCTTACGTCCCAGAACGGATTGGTGACTCTTGCACCGCACTGATGTCCGTCAGAGTCAACGCGGGTGCAGACGCCCTTCTCGTACTGGTGGCCAAGTGCGGGGAAGCTTTCTGTGCGGCTTTCGTCAACAAGTCCGCAGCCGGTGCAGACATATTTAATGCAGCCGGGCTCGGTGCAGGTTGCGGGAATCACAACCTTTTCATACTCGTGATCGCCGATTTCGCCGTATTCTTCACCGCATACATCGCAAACCGCTTTGGTGCAGCAGGTTGCATGGCCGCCGCTGTGCTCCTGCTTTTCGCTGAGCTGATACCACTTTTCGTTAATGTAGAGTCCCTGCTTCTCAAGTTCATCGCGGATATCCGCAAAGCTCTTGCCGCACTTCTGACAGCCGAGCCAATGATATGTGTCATCGTGGCAATGGTCGATGTCCGCAACTGTTATTTTGTCAAGAAAATCATCGACGTTGATTAAAGAAAGCTCAGAGAAGTTGCCGCTTCCAATAATTGCAAGTATATCGTTTACTTCCCAGCCCATTCTGCTTGCAAGGGAAATAATGTCAACGGAACTGAGGGCATCGGAACCGGGGTGGAGCTCATGTCCGGTGCATTCATCAACAATGGTGTCCTTATCGCCGGGAATGGTTGCTTTTGCGTCCATGTAGATATTGCCGCACTTCACGCACTGCCAGTGCTCCAGAGTGCCGTCTGCGGTGCAGGTGCCGGGAACTGCTGCAATATGCTTCAGGTGGTCGGCGCATTTGCCGTCCTCGCATACGGGATAGTATTCCCAACCCTTCTGCAGAATCTCTCCGCAGCCAAGGCATACTGTATCACCGGTGTAGCCGGGATTCGTGTCTTCGGGCTCACAGACACCCACGATTTCAGTTCCGCCCACGTGATTGCCGGGGTTGCGCTGACCGTCGTCATAGCCGCAGGCAAGGCAGGTGTTACCGCTGCAGCAGGTGTATATATTCAGAGAAATGAATGTATGAGAGGAAGGTACGTTATACTGATAATGGCAGTATTTGCATTCTTTCCAGTGTCCTACTGAATTGTATGCATATTGCTGGATTGAAATATTTGCGGTAGTCTCACCGAAAAATGATATGTAATGGGGGTGAGCCTCGATGAAAACATCATCTGCGCTTACTTCATTTTTTGCGTTTTCATCAGTGAAGTAGCAGCCGCACTTGTCGCAGTACCAGTATTCAATATTGCCGATGCCGCCGTCTTCGCAGTGTTCGCAGCCTTCTTCCTTTGCGTCAAAATGCTGAAGATTATGTGCGCAGAGCTGGTCGCTCTCATGTCCCTTTTCAAGCATTCTGCCACAGTCAAGGCACCATACATCACCGGTGTAGCCGGGTGCTTCTGTGGTAGCTTCCTTGAATTCGCGGATCTCTGTGTTTACGTGATTGTCAATGTCAAAATCGCCGTGCTTATAGCCGCACTCGCAGATTGCCTTGGAGCAGCAGGTTGCCTTGTGCTGTGCATCATTGTGTGCTTCGGTGGTATTTTCAATGATGGTGCCGCACACGATGCAGTACTGCCAGTGGTAAGTCTCATCATAATCGAAAGCCGTGGTGTGAGGAACTACGGGAAGCTTAACATCGCTCTTGCTGTACTCAACAGTACCTGCAGCATTGAAGTAATCCCCGCAGACATCACAGACGTAATATTCCTTGTTGCCCTCTTCGCAGCAGGTTGCCGCCTTATAGGGAACAACGGTAAGCTGATGCTTTGCTTTGCTGTTATCAATTTCAATATCGCTGAGCTTCAGGGTATTGCCCGTTCCTTCGGGATTATCGTATCTGTTGCCGCAGAGCTCGCACTGCCAGTACTCGATGTTGCCGTCCTTCCTGCAGGTGGGCTCAACCCGGTCATGGTGTTCCATATCGTGTGCGGAAGGATCTTTAGGCACAACAGTGTCCTTGAGGGTGATTTCAAGTTTTGCCGCGCTGTCCATGTAGATTCTGTGGCATACATCGCACTGCCAGTATTCAATGCTGCCATCACCGATACAGGTGGGAGCCTTCGCCGCATGATAAACAAGGGAATGCACAGCGCATGCCTCGTGAATCTTTACATGAAGGGTAACGGTATCGCTGAGAACAATGCCTCTCTTGTTCAGGCCGTCCACATACCACGCGGCACAGCGGATATTCATTCCGTCCATATCGGACGTTACATTATTAAGCACAAGTGTCTCGTCTGTGTCCAGCGCCTTGTTCAGAACAGCGGAAATCTTAAGCAAGAAGTCCAGTCCGCTCAAATCAATTTCGTCGGCATCAAACCAAAGGTAATTGACATCTCCTCCGGTGAGTGTGCCGGTTCTTTTTGCCTCAAACTGAAATACTGCGGTTTCACCCGCATATACCGTTTGGGATGTGGGCTGTTTTGTGACTGCAATATCGCCCAGAGCAAAAGCTCCGAAGGGCATCAAAGTTGCAAGCATCAGAACAACCAACACAAAGCTGATAACACGTTTTTTCATAGTGTTTCCCCCTTGTATTGTTTTAAAATTATACAATTTAAATAAGCTCTTTATATATTATCACACATTACGTAAACCTGCAATATGCCAAATTGTAAATTTTCTTCGATATTATTTAGATATATTACCGTTATTTGTTTTAATTTTTGTAGTAAAAATCAAAAGCCCGCCGAAGCGGGCTTTTAAGGCTGAAATTACAGGTCATAGTACATCTCGAACTCTGCGGGGTGAGGAATGCTGTTTATCCTGCGTGCCTCGGCACGAATGGTCTTGATCCATGTTTTGATGAGAGTCTCGGGGAATACGCCGCCTGCAGTGAGGTATTCGTAATCCTCCTCCAGTGCGTCAAGAGCTTCATCAAGGCTTGCGGGAAGATGGCCCAGCTTTGCCTTCTCCTCATCGGAGAGGTTAAAGAGGTTGAAGTCGAAGGGACCCCAATTCTTATCCATGGGGTCAATCCTGTTCTTCACGCCGTCAAGACCTGCCATGAGGATAGCGGCATAGGCATAGTAGGGATTGCACATTGCATCGGGGTTGCGAAGCTCAAAGCGCTTTTTGTCGGGGCTCTTTACATAGGCGGGAATACGCACAACGGCGCTGCGGTTTGCGGTGGCAAAGCCGATGGTTACGGGTGCCTCGAAGCCGGGGATAAGGCGCTTATAGGAGTTGGTGGAGGGATTGGTGATAGCGCAGAGAGAGCGCACATGGGTCAGGAGACCGCCGATAAAGTAAAGGGCGGTATCGGAAAGCTGTGCATAGTTGTTTTCATCGTAGAATACGGGCTTGCCGTCCTTCTTGAGAAGCATATGTACGTGCATACCGTTGCCTGCCTCGCCGTAAACGGGCTTGGGCATGAGGGTTGCGGTCATGCCGTTCTGGGCTGCGGTGTTGCGGATAACATACTTTGCCGCCATCGTACCGTCTGCAAGCTTGGTCATTTCGCCCAGCTCGACCTCGATTTCAAGCTGACCGGAGCCGCCTACCTCGTGGTGATGATACTTGACCTCAACGCCCCAGCGCTTCAGCTCCTCACACATCTGATTGCGCAGGTCGAAGGTGAGGTCGGAGGGCTTATCTGCGTGATAGCCGCCGTGAGGCTGGGTGTGGAAGCCGTTGCTGCCGGGCTCGTTTGCCGCCCAAACGGATTCCTCGCACTCCAGATGATAGCCGAGAGAGTTGGGCTTCATGGAATACTCCATGCCGTCGAACACGTGGAACTCGTACTCGGGTCCGATAATCATTTCATCTGCAATGCCGAGCTCCTGCATATAGGCAATTGAGCGCTTTGCAACATTGCGGGGATACTGGTCAAAGGGACGGTTTTCGGGGTTTTCGATAACCATTACGTCACCTATCATGGTGAGCGTGGGAGCCGCGACAAAGGGGTCGACAATTGCGGTGGCGATATCGGGAATGAATACCATATCGCTCTTTTCTACCATGGCATAGCCGTAGTTGGAGCCATCGAAGCCTATACCGGAAACGAGAGTATCCTCGTCAAATCTTTCAGCGGGGATAGTGAGATGACGCCAGCGACCGTGAAGGTCGGTCATCTTGAAATCAACGAACCTGATGCCGTTTTCTTTAATGAAGCTCTGAACTTCTTTTGCGGTTTTAAACATACGGGCTTCCCCCTATAAAAAAATTACGGAAAAAATTATAGCACAACAAGATGTAAAATCAACAACTGTTTATGAAAAATCACATTTTCTTACGCAGCATTACAGGGCATATACCCGCCCATGTCCTCATATACATTGAGTACGTGATATGGGGAGTGGTGAATGTGCATACAAATATCGAAGAACGCGCCTGCGACATTGCTGTGTATATCATTGAACACCGCAGCACAGTTCGTGCCGCGGCAAAGCAGTTCGGCGTTTCCAAAAGCACAGTACACAAGGACCTTACGGAAAGACTCCGCACCGTTAATCCCGCGCTGTACGCTCAGGTGCGTGAGCTGCTTGATATCAACAAGGCCGAGCGCCACATACGCGGCGGCATGGCAACAAGGAGAAAATATAAGGGTGAATGAAAAGTCCGTCTCAGACGGACTTTTCATTTTTAAAAAATGCTTTTTGTAATAAAACTAAAATCACCGCAGATACTAACTGCGGTGATTTTTTATGACAAAAAGACTTGGCAAGCAAACAGTCAAATTCGATGCTCCGCCCGTTATCACCGCTTCCGCAGCGGTTGTGGGCGACAAGGAGGGCGAAGGCCCGCTCAAAGATTTTTTTGACTGCATCTCCCATGACTCCTATTTCGGTGAAAAAACATGGGAAAAGGCCGAAAGCACCATGCTTAAGCAGTGCTTCTACACCGCCTGCGACAAGGCTTCCCTTGCCGTCAGCGACATTAACTACATTTTTTCGGGCGACCTTCTTAATCAGTGTATGGGCTCCAGCTATGCGCTGAAGGACTGCGGTGTCTCCTACTTCGGACTTTACGGTGCCTGCTCCACCATGGGCGAGAGTATGTCGCTGGGAGCAATGGCCATTGACGGAGGCTTCGCAGACAAGGTGTGCGCCCTCACAAGCTCCCACTTCTGTTCCTCGGAGCGTCAGTACCGCTTCCCTCTTGAATACGGCGGTCAGCGCACACCCACATCACAATGGACGGTAACCGGGGCAGGCGCAGTCATTCTTCAGTCCGGCGGTGTCGGTCCCCGAATCACCCACGTTACAACAGGCACGATCGTCGACGCAGGCATTCTTGACGCAAACAACATGGGCGCCGCAATGGCACCCGCGGCATATAAAACGCTGAAAGCTCATTTTGAGGATACGGGCAGGACTCCCGACTACTACGACATGATAGTCACGGGTGACCTCGGCGCTGTCGGTCACGACATTCTTGAGGACCTGTTCCGCAAAAACGGAACGCCCCTCAACACCTTCTACACCGACTGCGGAGTTCTGATTTTTGACAGGAAAAAGCAGGACGTTCACGCAGGCGGTTCGGGCTGCGGCTGCTCGGCATCGGTTTTCGCGTCCTATATTATGCGCGGCTTTGAGGATAACAACTGGAAAAAGGTGCTTTTTGCCCCCACCGGTGCTCTGCTTTCCCCTACCTCCTCACAGCAGGGCGACAGCATTCCGGGAATCTGCCACGCACTTGCAATCGAGGTGTAAATATGGATTATATGATGTATCTGAAAGCATTTCTCATCGGCGGTATTCTCTGCGCCATCGGTCAGCTTCTTATTGACAAAACAAAGCTGACTCCTGCAAGAATACTCACTATCTACGTGGTTTCAGGTGTAATTTTCGGTGCCGTCGGACTGTATCAGCCCCTTGCGGACTGGGCAGGAGCAGGCGCAGCCGTTCCTCTGACGGGCTTCGGCAACACACTCGTAAAGGGTGTAAAAAAAGCCGTGGCAGAATCGGGCGTTCTCGGCGCATTCACCGGCGGCTTCACCGCCTCCGCCGCAGGTATCTGTGCCGCCGTATTCTTCGGCATCATTGTTGCATTATTATGTAAACCGAAAGAGAAAAAGTAACACCGATATATATAATAGTATAATGGTAAATGACGTACGGCAAAAACTGCCGTACGTCATTCAGCGTGTCAAAACTTCATGAGCAAAGCTCAGCAGTTTATAGAAAAAGCCTTGAAAATCAAGGATTTTTGTGGCGGCGATCCAATAGAGGCGGGCCTTGCCCCCTCGAGCTCCCCCGCTACTCTATCGTCTTTTATGCCGATGATAGAGTTTTCTGACAGTCTCGCAGAATCAAACGATTTTGGGGCTTGTGCGGTAATCAAGTCCTCCCTTGCGCTCTTCCTTTGCGTTATAGCCCAGCACATACAAATCGTGTGCCTTTGCGCCGAGCTCAAAGAGCTTCTGGGCTTCTCTGCCCATATCCTTTACGGAGGCGGGCTTTACAAGAACGGGTATTCTTGTGTTAATGCCGATTTCCTTAAGCAGCGCACAGCCGCGCTCATTTGCCGCAAGAACTCTTGCGTAGGGCGGTATGCCGTCTGCCATTTCCGAGGTAATGCCGAGAGCTGCGCACATGAGCATTCTTCTTATGCGGCTGAGTGCATAGCGCTTTGATTTTGCCGCGGCTGCAATGGCGTCAAGTCCCGTTTCCTCGCGGCAGGATGCTGCAAGGCGGTTTGAAAGTCCTGCGGCGCCGTCGGGCAGAGCCGCAAAATCGGAGGTGCCGAGCATTCGCAGGCGTGAAATTATCGGCATTTCAAGATGCTCCATCATGACGGGGCCGCGTCCCAGGGAATCCTCCCGGGCGTAAATCTTCGCCGCCGCTTCGGGAACGCTGTCGGAAATATCCATGCCGTGTGAAAGTCTGGTGCGGAGCTCGGAGGCGGAACGGGGACCGCTTTCCCCTGACTTATCGTGTCCCGAGCCTATGCGGCCCACGGTCACGGGCTTTACCCTCAGGCTCTGGTTATAGATAGCTTTAATATATTCCACCGCCAGAATGTTGTTCGGCATTTCAAGAAGCTTTGCGTCTTCGCCGATTCGATTGAAAACAGCCCTCTGACGTGCCGCGGCAAAGGACAGGGTATCGTCCTTTTCAAGCTCAGCCTTGATTTCGCCCACAATAAGCGGGTCAACAAGGGTTTCCGCAAGCCTTTCGAGTGCTTTCAAATCGCCGCACTCGGAGCCGAAGGACAGATGAGTCACGACACCGAGATTGCCGAGTATTCCCACAGCGCCTCTTGCAAAGCCCTCCGCAGAGGACAGCGCCCAGGGTACAGGCAGCTCAAGCACAAGGTCAACACCGCTCTTTACAGCGGCCTCGGCCCGTGCAAATTTTGAGTAGACCGCGGCTTCACCGCGCTGAATAAAATCTCCCGACATAACGCATACAACGGGTGCGCCTTCGCCCAGGAGCTTTTTTGTTTCGTCGATATGGTATTTATGACCATAATGGAATGGATTATATTCCCCGACTATGCCTATAACGCTCAAAATGTCCGCCTCCTCAAAAATTTCTTGCTTTTTATGCAGAATGTAGTAAAATTAATAAGGTTGTTTACCGATATAATACATGGAATTAATTATTTTTACAATACGAAAGGAACACAATAATGAAGATTCTTGTTATCAACGCAGGCAGCTCTTCCCTGAAGTATCAGCTCATCGACATGGAGACCGAAAACGTTATGGCAAAAGGTCTCTGCGAGCGTATCGGAATTGACGGTCATCTGAAGCACACTCCTCTGGTAGACGGCAAGCCCGTTTACAACGAGGATATCGCTCTCCCCACCCATGCAGAAGCAATCGCCGCAGTTATCGACAAGCTCACTTCCGCTGAGTACGGTGTTGTTTCCTCCATGAAGGAAATCGACGCTGTCGGTCACCGCGTTGTTCACGGCGGCGAGAAGTTCGCCTCCTCTGTTAAGATTGACGATGCAGTTATGGCAGCTCTTGAGGAATGCACTCCCTTTGCTCCTCTGCACAACCCCGCAAACATCACCGGCATCAACGCCTGCCGCGAGGTTATGGGCGACGTTCCCATGGTTGCAGTTTTTGATACCGCCTTCCATCAGACCATGCCCGGCAAGGCATTCATGTACGCTGTTCCCTATGACTACTACAAGAATGACGGTATCCGTCGCTACGGCTTCCACGGCACCTCCCACCGCTACGTTCCCGCACGCTGCGCAGAGCTCATGGGCAAGCCCGTTGAAGAGCTGAAGATCGTCTCCTGTCACATGGGCAACGGCTCCTCTCTGGCAGCAATCAACGGCGGCAAGTGCGTTGACACCTCCATGGGCTTCACTCCTCTGGTAGGTCTTCCCATGGGCACCCGCTGCGGTGATCTGGACGCAGGCGTTATCCAGTTCATCATGAACAAGTACGGCATGAACATTGACGAGATGCTGGCTGTTCTCAACAAGAAGTCCGGCGTTCTGGGCGTTTCCGGCGTTTCCTCCGACTTCCGCGATCTCGATAACGCTGCCGCCGAGGGCAACGAGCGCGCACAGCTTGCTCTGGACATGTTCCATTACTGGGTCGCAAAGGTTGCAGGCTCCTATGTTGCAGCCATGAACGGCGTTGACGCAATCATCTTCACCGCAGGCGTCGGCGAAAACTCCAAGTCTTCCCGCAAGGCAATTGCCGAGTACTTCGGCTACCTGGGCGTTGAGATCGACGATGAAGCAAACTCCAAGCGCGGCGAGGACATCATGATCTCCACCCCCGACTCCAAGGTCAAGGTATTCGTTATCCCCACCAACGAGGAGCTAGTTATCGCCCGCGACACCAAGGAAATCTGCGGCTGATTTTTTCAGATACGCTGCACCGCTTCAGGTTATCGCTTTTGCGTCAGCCCAACCGGTTAAAGCCCAATTTCGTCGGTGCACTCGCGTACTAATAAAACAAATTACACGCTCCGAATTATCGGGGCGTGTTTTTTATGTTTGTGTCCATGTTTTTCAGCATTTTTCTTTGTTTCGCCAAAGAAAAACGCTTGCAAAAAGAAACGCGACCAAGGGCTTATGCCCTTTGGAAACCTCGGTCAGCGGGGTTTTACCGCACAGGAACCATATCCGCCCACGGTCTTTACTGCAAACGCCCCCGATGCAGACACTTAATGTTATCTATACTGCATACGCACGCACATGTTTACAGCTACTTCTGCGCAGGTTATTAGGCTGTTTGCTTGACAGCGCGGCGAAAAAAGGTATAATAGCCCCGCAAGGAGATCACGCCATGAAAGATTATCTTAACTTTAAAAAGCGCCTAATTTTTTACATCGTATTTACCGCAATATATTTCGGAATGTCCGCTATGCTGTATATCATTCCCGAAAGCACCGGAGCGCTGATTGTCAGCATGGTTGCCGTCGGTGCCGTTTCGCTTTTCGTCTATACCCTGCTTTACAAGCGCTTTGACCTGTGGCCCATTCTGTATTCCCTGCTTCTTTTGGGGCTTGTTTCCATTCCCGGTCTCATATTCAGCATAAGCACACCCGGCAACGAATCATATACGAAGCTGTACCTTCTCATGCTGTTCCACTGCTGTCTTCAGTTCCTTGTAATATGCGTGGCGTACTTTTTCGTAAAAGTAGCAAAAAACATTGAAAAAGCAAGGGAAAATCCTTGACATCAGGTGTTTCGCGTGGTAAGATGTCAAGGCCGCATTGAGTGGGTTGGCAAGTCGGGACTGCCCGACACCTACAAGAGCGAGACCTGAAGAAAGGATAGAACGTTCATGAAGCATGCTATTTTCGTAACCGGCGGCAAGCAGTATCGCGTAGCAGAAGGCGATGTCATCTTCATCGAGAAGCTCGATGTTGAGGCTGGCGAAGCTGTTAAGTTCGACCAGGTTCTTGCAGTCATCGACGAGGAGAGCTCCGTATTCGGCACTCCCGTTATTGAAGGCGCAACCGTCTCCGCAAATGTCGTAAAGAACGGCAAGAGCAAGAAGGTCCGCGTTTACAAGATGAAGCCCAAGAAGGGTTACCGCAGAACTCAGGGCCACAGACAGCCCTACACTAAGGTTCAGATTGAAACCATCAACGCATAATTTCCGCAACTGATATTGACTAATGGAGGTGTAACCTTAATGGCACATAAAAAAGGTATGGGTTCTACCAAGAACGGCCGCGACAGTGAGTCTAAGCGTCTTGGACCTAAGAGAGCAGATGGTCAGTTCGTTCTGGCCGGCAACATCCTTGTCAGACAGCGCGGAACTAAAATCCACCCCGGTACCAACGTTGGTAAGGGTAAGGACGATACCCTGTTCGCCCTCGTTGACGGCAAGGTAAAGTTCGAGCGCATGGGCAAGGACCGCAAAAAGGTCTCTGTTTACGAAGAAATCGCTCAGTAAATGAAGATTTTGGCACTGCCGGACAGAATTCTGTTCGGCAGTACTTTTTTAAGCCTTCTCCTTGAGGAGAAGTTGCCGCGAAGCTGCGGATGAGGTGTAACATTTTCGGCATAATAATATCAAATACACCTCATCAGTCAGCTTGCGCTGACAGCTTTCCCTCAAGGGGAAGCCATAACCTGAATTTTAAAGGAGGAGAAAAAATGGCAACTTCCTTTGTAGATAAAGCAAGAATAACCGTCAAGGCCGGCAACGGCGGCAACGGTGCTGTGGCATTCCACCGCGAAAAATATGTTGCGGCGGGCGGTCCCGACGGCGGCGACGGCGGCAAGGGCGGCGATATCGTCTTCGTGGTTGACGACAACATGTCCACTCTTATGGACTTCCGCTACAAACGCAAATACGTTGCAGGCAACGGCATGGACGGTCAGGGCAAGCGCTGCTCCGGCAAGGACGGCGAAAGCCTGTTTATCCGCGTTCCCCGAGGCACCGTTATCCGTGACACCGAAACCGGCGGCATCATGCACGATATGTCCGACGGCGAGAATTACATTGTCTGCCGCGGCGGCAAGGGCGGCTGGGGCAACAAGCATTTTGCAACCCCCACCCGTCAGGTTCCCCGCTTTGCAAAGCCCGGTCTGCCCGGCGAAAGCCATGACATTACCCTTGAGCTGAAGCTTCTCGCCGATGTAGGTCTTGTGGGATTTCCAAACGTGGGCAAAAGCACCCTGCTTTCCGTCGTAAGCAAGGCGCACCCGAAAATCGCAAACTACCACTTCACCACTCTGTTTCCCAATCTGGGCGTGGTATTTGTGGACGAGGGGCGCAGCTTTGTTATGGCGGACATTCCGGGCATTATTGAGGGTGCATCGGAGGGTGCGGGTCTCGGTCACGACTTCCTGCGTCACATTGACCGCTGTCGTCTGCTGATCCATCTTGTTGATGTTTCCGGCAGCGAAGGCCGCGACCCCGTTGAAGACTTTGACGCAATAAACGCAGAGCTCAGGGAATACTCTCCCGAGCTTGCGGAGCGTATGCAGATCGTTGCCGCAAACAAGTGCGATCTCTGCGGAGATGACCGCACAAACATTGACGCTCTGCGTGAGCACGTTGAGGCTCTCGGCTACGAATTTTTTGAAATGAGCGCCGCAACTCACAACGGCACACACGAGCTTGTTCAGGTTGCCGCAAATCACCTTCGGGAGCTTCCTCCCGTCATTCGCTTTGAGGCCGATTACGTTCCTCCCGAGCCCGTTATCGACACCTCCGAGGGGCTCACAATTGAGCAGTATGACGATGTCTGGGTTGTTGAGGGTCCCTGGCTTCAGAAGCTTATGAGCTCCGTCAACTTCGACGACAGCGAAAGCATGATGTACTTTGACCGCGTTCTCCGCGATGCAGGCGTATATCAGCGCATGGAGGAAATGGGCGTGCGTGACGGCGATACCGTAAGCCTATACAACCTTGAATTTGAATACCGTGATTGATTAAAAAGTGCAGCAGTATTTTCTGCTGCACTTTTTGTACGTTTTGTACCAAAAATTTATATTTGTGCTTTTATGCTTGCTTTACATTAAGTAAAGTGCTAATCTAAAGTCAGAAGTATTTTAACCACAAACTAATAACAAGCAAGGAGAGTGGTCAACATGGTTAAGTTAGTTATGGGTCTGAAGGGTTCCGGAAAGACCAAGCGCCTCGTGGACATGGTTCGCGAAGCACTCGCAAAGGAAAACGGCGATGTTGTTGTTATTGAAAAGGAAAAGAAGCTCACTTATGACATTCCTTATCAGGCACGTCTTATCGAAGCAGGCGTTTACGACATCGGCTCCTATGAGTTTATCAAAGGCTTTATATGCGGTCTGCATTCCGGCAACTACGACATTGCCCATGTCTATGTAGACAATTTCTATAAGATAGTCAGCAACAAGGACCCCGTTGCCTTCGGTGAGTTCCTCGACTGGCTGGACGCTTTCTCCGCCAGAGAAAATATTGAATTTGTAATCAGCGTTTCCATGGACCCCGACGAGGTCGGCGAAGCAATCAGGAAGTATATGATTTAATATACACAACATAAAACCGCTCAATTGGGCGGTTTTATATTTTATTATCGCTAATATAAGCTTGATACAGAAAATTATGATTACACTAAATGACTACTGCAAGGCGCAGTTCGGCGAAAAACTGTATAAGCTCAGTCTGAACGGCGGCATGAGCTGCCCCAACCGTGACGGAACAATCGGCACACGGGGCTGTATCTTCTGCTCCGAGGGAGGCTCGGGTGACTTTACCCCTTCGCCTTCCTTAAGCATGGACAGGCAGATCAAGGACGCAAAGCGCCGTGTTTCCGACAAGTTCAAAGGCAGCCGCTACATTGCCTACTTTCAGGCCTACACCAACACCTATGCGCCTGTGGAATATTTGCGAAACCTTTTCATGCCCGTGATTGAGCGAGATGACATTGCCGTTCTTTCCATTGCCACCCGCCCTGACTGTCTTGGGGACGATGTGCTTGAGCTGCTTGCGGAGCTAAACGCCGTTAAGCCCGTATGGGTGGAGCTGGGGCTGCAGACAATTCACCCGCAGACTGCGGAATATATACGCCGCGGCTATCCCCTTGAGGTTTACAACGACGCTGTCGCGGGGCTCAACGCCCTCGGCATTCACACCGTAACCCACGTTATTCTCGGACTTCCCCATGAAAGCCGTGAGGATATGCTCACAACGGTGCGCTATGTCAGAGATAAAAAAAGCGGCGGCATAAAGCTTCAGCTTCTCCACGTCCTTGAAGGCACGGATTTAGCCGACGATTACCGGGCAGGTAAGTTTGAGGTCATGGGCTTTGAAGATTATGTAAACCTCATATGTGACTGCGTAAAGGAAATCGGCGACAGCATGGTCATACACCGTCTTACCGGCGACGGTCCGAAAAAACTTCTCATTGCGCCGCAATGGAGCGCTGACAAAAAGCATGTTATAAACGCCATTAACCGCGCATTGACCGAAATATCATAAAAAAGTACTGAAATTCAGTACTTTTTTGTTTTTCTTGCGCATTGAAAACAAAAACACAAGTGATATAATTTTTAACTTGTGAGGTTCTGAATATGCACATAAAGTCATTTTTCAAAAACAACATAATGATGCTCACGGCGTTTTTTGCCGCGGCAGTCACGGTGCTTTTCGTACCCGTGGACAAGACCTACGCAGGCTATCTTGACTTCAAAACCCTGACCTGCCTTTTCTGCGTGCTTGCCGTTATCTGCGCCCTGCGTGATGTCAATTTCTTCTACGTCATGGCAAACCGCATCGTTGCACGATTTAAAACAGAGCGCGCCTGCGTCATTGTTTTAGTTTACATAACTTTTATAGGCTCCATGCTCATCACCAACGACACGGCACTTCTGACCTTTCTTCCGCTGGGCTATTTCGTCCTGAGAGCCGCAGGCAAGGAGGAGCATCTCGCCTTCACCTTCATCATGCAGAACATGGCGGCAAATCTCGGCGGCATGCTTACGCCCTTCGGCAACCCGCAGAATCTGTATCTCTACACAAAGTTCAACATTCCCACGGCGGAGTTTGTGGGCATTCTTCTGCCATCATTTATCGTTTCCATTGTTCTTATAACGGTCTGCTGTCTGTTTGTTAAGCCTGCTCCCATGTTTTTCTGCGAGGAGAAGCTTGAATACAAGCCGAAGGCGGCGGTATTTTATCTTGTGCTGTTTCTCTACTCCGTGGGAATTGTTGTGCGGCTTATCCCCTTCTGGACCGGGCTTATCTTAATTCCCCTTGCGCTTCTCCTTACAGACCGCCATGCGCTTAAGGAGGTTGACTGGTCACTGCTTCTCACCTTCGTTTTCTTTTTCGTCTTTGCGGGAAACATGGCGCGAATTGACGCGGTGCAGGACTTTTTCTCCATGCTTATGGACAAAAACGCGCTTCTCTGCTCCGCGCTGTGCAGTCAGGTCATAAGCAACGTACCCTCCGCAATTCTGCTGTCCCAGTTCACAGCGAACTATGCCGAGCTTCTCGTCGGCGTAAATATAGGCGGCGCCGGCACGCTCATTGCCTCCCTTGCAAGCCTCATCACCTTCCGCGAATATCTTCAGCACAAGCCCGACGGAGCAAGGGGCTTTATTGTGAAGTTCAGCATATATAACTTTGCATTTCTCGGCATTCTGCTGATATTTACATCACTTATATAACAATCACAGCATGAATCGTCCGGTTTATTCTTGTTATCACTTGATTTATATGCTGTTTTATGGTATCGTCCTTTTGCACTGTTTAAGAAAGAAAGTGGCTCAATGAAAGAACGCTGGGACGCATACGATATTGATCGTCACCTCACGGGCAAAACCGTTCAGCGCGGCGAAAAAGGCGGCAAGGACGATATGCACCTTGTCATACACGTATGTATTTTCAACTCAAAAGGCGAAATGCTCATTCAGCAGCGCCAGCCCTGGAAAAGCTGGGGCAAATACTGGGATATTTCCGTGGGCGGCAGCGTAATCGCAGGGGAAACCAGCCGTGACGCTGCTCACCGTGAGCTGCTTGAGGAAATCGGCATTGATGTGGATTTCACGGGTGTTCGCCCCCACTTCACAATCAATTTTGAGAACGGCTTTGACGACATATATCTCATGAACATGGATATAGATATAGAAAACCTGCAGCTTCAGCCCGAGGAGGTCATGGACGCCCGCTGGGCAAGCGAGGAGGAAATTCTCTCCATGATTGACGAGGGCAGGTTTATACCCTTCTTCAAGACGCTTATTTCTCATATGTTCGCAGCAAGGAATAAATTCGACGGATTGAATATATAGTGATTATTTGCCTAAAACCACCCTGTCATTCTGAGCGCCAGCGAAGAATCCCCTCAAGCCACCCTGTCATTCTGAGCGCCAGCGAAGAATCCCCTCAAACCACATCTCCGCAGGAGATTCTTCGTCGCTGTGCTCCTCAGAATGACAGTTTTTTTGACGTTTCCCGTAGGGAGCGATGCCCACATCGCTCCGCTTTTTTCAACAGTCATTGCGAGGCGCTTGCGCCGTGGCAATCCGCCTTCTTTTTCAAGTAAATAAGTTCCGATTCTCCGCGTAGGGCGGGGGCTTGCTCCCGCCGAACACGCAAAAAAGCACCTTGGGCGCTCTCACATAGGGAGGAATAGGTTTTGAACGGATCTTTTCCGCCCATACTTCATAACAAAACTCGGCATGCGTCAGCATTGCCGAGTTTTTGTTATTTTGTCTGAACGAAAAATCTCTCGCTCAAAACTGCTTCGCACCCTGAGAGATTGATGTTTTTTCGTAAGACAAGGCGAAAAGCGCAGGAATACTGGTTATGTATTCCGAGCATTTTTAACGATGTATTACGGAAAAACAGCTCCTTTCAGGGCTATTAATCCCTAAGTGAGAGCGCCCTTGGGCGGTGCTTTTTTCTTATTCATCTTCTGTTTCCTCTTCCTCGTCCTGCACATGACCGTTATAGGAGAGGGGCTTGCCCGATATGAGCTTGCGGTGGGAAACGCTCTTGGTAATTGCTCCGGCAATGCCGCCTATCATGTTCTGTGCCGCAAGATGCTTGCCTATGATTGCCGCAAGGTCGGTCTTGGGCGAAAGGTCGGATACTGTTCCCTCCATTACGGACATACTGCGCCAGAACATAGTGTAGGTTGTGGGAACCTGAATCTTAAAGTCCCTTGATATTTTGTAGAGGTCGGCGAAAATATCCACGGTACTGCTCATTTCCTCCATGGAAATTACGCGGTACTTGTCAAGATAAAGCCGCATACGCTCATAAAATGCGTCCATGTTGATATTGGGGTCATGCGCGCATATATTCAGCACGGCGTCGGCAAAGCTCTTGTAGTCATTGGTGACGATTGCCTTCATGCACTCCTTGACTAGCTCCGCGTCCTCTCGGCTGAGCCGCCCCATCATACCCAGGTCAAGCCACACCACACGTCCGTTCCAGACGCGGACATTTCCCGGGTGAGGATCGGCATGGAAGAACAAATCCTCGGCAAACTGCTTGATGAAGTTGTTTACAAACTTGGTGCATACTTCGTCAAGGTCGTAGCCGTCGGCAAGGAGAGCCTCCTTGTCGCAAAGCTCACAGCCTCCGATGTATTCCATTACCAGCACATTCTTTGTGCTGAACTCATCGTACACCTTCGGGCAGTAGATATATTCAATGCCCTCGCAGTTCTTGCGCAGGGTGCGGATATTCTCCGCCTCCTGAATGAAGTCCATCTCCTGCTTGGCAACGATCCACATCTGCTCAATGGTATCGGAAAGGTCTACAACGTCATTAATGTCTTTAATCTTTACAATGCTGAAGGCCTTTTTCAGAAGGCGCACATCGCGCTCCATGGTTTTATATATATCGGGGCGCTGAATTTTTACCGCAACACGAGTGCCGTCAAGCAGAATTGCCTCATGCACCTGGGCGATAGATGCGGCACCAAGCGGGAAAGGCATTATGCGCCGGAATACGCTTGACCATGGCTTTCCGTACTCATCGGAAATAATGTCGCGAATCTGAGATGTTACAAGGTGTGACGCATCAGTGCGCAGATTCTCAAGCTTTTTGCAGTACTCCATGGGGAGCACCTCGGGGTGCATGGAAAGAAGCTGACCGAGCTTCACGTAGGTGGGGCCCAGTTCCTTCATCATTTCGCAGAATTTATCCGGTGTTATGCCCTGCGCGACCTTATATTTGCTTATTACCTTCACCATTTCGATCAGGCGTCTGGTATCATTTCCTAATTCAGACATTATTTTTCCTCTCAGTCAAGTATAGTATCGAGAATATAGCAAACGCGGGAAGCTCCCCCGTCATCAACAAAGGAAACAAGATTGTTCTCAACAACGGTGTAGCTGTCAGCATATACGGCAAAAACAACATTGCTGCCCTTTTCCCACAGATATGCGGCGTTTTCGTAAGCAATTTTGCCGTTGCGAAGGGCAACACGGATACTCATGCTTACGCTGTCGAAGCTGTATTCCTCAGCCTCTTCAAGCTGAATGCGCCCAAGCTCGCGGGGCTCGGCTGTCGGGTCGATTATGAAGCCGCTGTGTTCATTTCCCTTTTCATCTGTAAAGGTTACGGCCGCAAAGCCGCAATTCTCCGCATCGCCGTCAACGTGCAGAGCATCGGGATTGACAAGGAACAGTCTGTCATCGCCGCACCATACCCACAGACAGTCTTTACTGTCCTTCATACACTCAATATAGTGCTTATTCTCAGCACGGCAGGCAGCCTGCGCATCGGCGGGAGTATCGGCTTCGAGACCCTCAACCGTCAGGACATAAACCGGTGCCACCTCTGCTCGCTGATGCAGGTAGACAAGCAGAAGTGCAAGAATAAGCGCCAGAGTTACGGCTATGCAGATTATATAAAATCGCTTTGATTGTATCTTTATACTTCGTGAGGACATTATTTTTCCCCCAAAATCAGAGTAAATAATATTTTAACAGAAACCGGCGAAAATAACAAGGAAAATAAACACAATGTCTTTATAAACAGATATTCTCAGCAGCAGCGTGCCGCACCACTCGGAACTGTACAGACGCAGCAAGGGCAGACGGCACAGCGGATAAATCGTGCAAAAATCCGCCTTTTAGATTTATAAACCAGTATTATGTAAACTCTTATTTGATATTAGCGAAGCGAATTAAACAGGCTTTCGCAGCTATATAGTATTATGTAAACTTCAGCATGGGGTGAGTTTGAGAGGGAATGGTATTCCCCTCTCATAATAATTGAGCGAAGCGGATAAATCGTACGGGAATCTACCCACGGCGGGAAAACGTGCCACCGGCACGTTTTCTTATCCGCCTGTTCGATTCCCAAATTAACGCATTATGTAAACTGTTGCATGGGGTGAGCGCGAGAGGTGGACGGGAGTCCCCTCTCGCTTAATTTGAGCGCAGCGGATAAATCAGCATCGCAAAGCGATGCGGAACCAAAAAGAAGAGAGATGCTTTCGCATCTCTCATCTTTTTGGTGACCCGTACGGGAATCGAACCCATGTTACCGCCGTGAAAGGGCGGTGTCTTAACCGCTTGACCAACGGGCCAAATAAAGGGCACATATATGCGCCCTTATTTCTGGTAGCGGCACCTGGATTCGAACCGGGGACACTGCGGGTATGAACCGCATGCTCTAGCCAACTGAGCTATGCCGCCATTTCTCAAATGAGCAATGAGAATTATAGCGGAAGAAACTCATCTTGTCAACAGCTTTTTCAGATTTTCTTCAAATTATTTTAAGGCATATACTCCATGGGATTAATACTTCTGCCGTCCTTACTCATGGAAAAATGAATATGTGAGGGCTCGCCTATTTCGCATATTGCGGTTTCGCCTACAGAACCGATCACGTCCCCTGCCTTCACAGTATCGCCGACGCTGACGGTGGGTGTTTCGGCAAGATTTGAGTAGACGGTTTTAATTCCGCTGCCGTGACTGATAACCACCGTGGTGCCGTAAAGGTCGTCCTTCTCAACACTTTCAACTGTGCCGTCGGCGGCAGCTCTTACAGTTTCGCCCGCTTTTGCGGCAATGTCAATTCCGTCATGGGTGCGCCAGTCCGCCATAGTCACGTCATAGGCAAGTGCTTCCATCGAATACTCCCGCTCAAGCTCCCCCTGAACCGGCCATACCCACACGGCAGGCTCGGACCAGGTGTTGCCTGATTCCATCACGACAACATTTTCGATTTCTTTACCGGTATCCTCGGGAATATCCTTGAGGCCCGCATCGTCAACCTCGGGTGCTTTTGCGTCATCGTCCCTGCGGTTTTCCGTCGTGGGCTTTTCCTGCACGGTTATGCCGGGTTCCTTTACAGCATTTTTCACGGGGCTTCCGCTGAGAATGCTCCAGGCGGATATGCCGATTACTGCCACACATAGCACAAGGACTATGTAGAAGCCCTTGCCGGAGAAGAATTTATCGAATTTGCTCTGTTTATTTTCTTCCATAGAAATAACCTCCTGTTATTTTGGTTATTTCTATTGTTGCCGCAATTTTGCGCTTTTATACGCAAAAAAGGCACCCGACAGGGTGCCTTTTTAATCATTATCTCAATCTCAATCTTACTTGATGGAGAAGAATGCGTCCTTGCCGGGATACTGGGCAACGTCAAAGAGTTCTTCTTCAATGCGGAGAAGCTGGTTATACTTGCAGACGCGGTCGGTGCGGGAGGGTGCGCCGGTCTTGATCTGACCTGCGTTTACAGCAACGGAGATGTCCGCAATGGTGGTGTCCTCTGTTTCGCCGCTGCGGTGGGAAACAACTGCGGTCCAGCCTGCGCGGTGTGCCATCTGGATCGCGTCAAGAGTTTCGGTAAGAGAGCCGATCTGGTTGAGCTTAATCAGAACGGAGTTTGCCGCGCCCAGCTCAATGCCCTTCTTGATGCGCTCGGTGTTGGTTACAAACAGGTCGTCGCCCACGATCTGAATCTTCTTGCCGAGAGTTTTGGTCATGAGCTGCCAGCCTTCCCAGTCATTTTCGCCCATGCCGTCCTCAATGGAGATGATGGGGTACTTTTCGACGAAATCTGCCCACATTGCAACCATTTCTTCGCTGGTCATGACGGTGCCGCGCTTGGGAAGATGATACTTGCCGTCCTCCTTGTACCAGTCGGATACCGCGCCGTCAATTGCAATCATGAAGTCCTCATAGGGCTTGTAGCCTGCTTCTTCCATTGCGGCAACAAGTGCCTTCAGTGCGTCCTCATCGCTTTCAAGGTTGGGAGCGTAGCCGCCCTCATCACCGACACCCGATGCGGGAACAACCTTTTTCAGAGCGTGGAACACCTCTGCGCACATACGCAGAGCTTCCTTCCAGCTCTTTGCGCCCACGGGCATAATCATAAACTCCTGAATATCAACATTGGAGCCGGTTGCGTGGGCGCCGCCGTTGAGAACGTTCATCATGGGAACGGGCAGGGTCTTTGCATTCACGCCGCCGATATAGCTGTAAAGGCTCTGACCGGTTGCCTGAGCTGCTGCCTTTGCGCAGGCAAGAGATACGCCGAGGATTGCGTTTGCACCGAGGCGGGTCTTGTTGGGAGTTCCGTCAATCTCAATAAGCATCTTGTCAATGCCGGTCTGATCGAGGACATTGAGTCCCAGCATTGCTTCTGCGATTTCGCCGTTTACATTGTCAACAGCCTTGCTTACGCCCTTGCCGTTGTAGCGGCTCTTGTCACCGTCACGAAGCTCGCAGGCTTCGTACATACCGGTAGATGCTCCGGAGGGAACTGCGGCACGGCCTACGGTGCCGTCATCGAGAGTAACCTCAACCTCAACGGTGGGATTGCCTCGGGAATCGAGAATCTCGCGTGCCATTACATCAACGATTTCAAAATACTGCTTCATGATTTTTACTCCTTTATCAGACTGTTGCCTGTCATAACGGCAGGTTTTTCAATGTTCATAATTTCAAGGACCGTGGGGGCGATGTCGGCAAGTCTGCCGCCGCTTGAAAGCTCCGCACCTTCACAGCATACCACAAAGGGAACGGGATTGGTAGTATGTGCCGTATTTATTTTTCCCTCTTCCGCCATGCAGTCGGCATTGCCGTGGTCGGCGGTGACGAGAAGCACCGTATCGGGCATGCTCTTAACCGCATCGTACACTCTTCCCATGCACTCATCAACGGTTTCAACCGCCTTTACTGCCGCGTCCATGACACCCGTATGCCCCACCATATCGCAGTTTGCGAAGTTGCATACAATGAGCTCATATTCACCGCTTTTAATTGCCTCACAGCATTTATCCGCCACGGCATCGGCGCTCATTTCGGGAACAAGGTCATAGGTCGCAAACTCCTTCGGCGAAGG
The DNA here is from genome assembly GCA_045601285.1 of Oscillospiraceae bacterium. GTDB lineage: Bacteria > Bacillota > Clostridia > Oscillospirales > Oscillospiraceae > F23-B02. Next base: position 43,847 of record JAZRZJ010000038.1, on the reverse strand, counting down.
CACAAGGCAGCGCTCCTCACCCTCGACCGCCTTTTCAACGCCGCCGTTGAAGAAGAAGGTTACATGGGCGTACTTCTCGGTTTCGGCAACGCGGAACTGCTTAAAGCCCTTTGCGGAAACGATGTCTCCTAAGGTGTCCTTAATCTCCTCGGGAGGATAGGCAATGGGAAGGGTCAGCGTTTCGTCGTACTGGGCGGTGCAGACATAGCTCAGCGGGTAAACCGTCTTTTTGCGCTCAAAGCCCTCGAAGTCGGGGAGGTTCAGCGCCCAGGTCATCTCACGCGCTCTGTCGGGACGGAAGTTCATGAAAATAACGCTGTCGCCCTCATTGATGACTCCCTCTTTGCAGCAGACAACGGGCTTCACAAACTCATCGGAAACATCATTTGCGTAGCTCTCCTCCACAGCCTTGACGGGCTCGGGATCTAATATTCCCTCGCCGCAGACAATGGCATTGTAGCCCTCTTCCACGCGCTCCCAGCGCTTATCGCGGTCCATGCCGTAGAAGCGTCCCTGAAGAGTTGCGATTTTCGCATTGCCCAGCTCTGCGCATTTCTCAGCAAGTTGGTTTACATAATTCAGTCCACTTCTGGGAGGAACGTCACGTCCGTCCAGGAAGCAGTGGACAAAAACCTTCTCAATGCCGCGCTGTTTCGCCATATCGAGAATGGCGAAGATGTGTTTAATGTGGCTGTGAACGCCGCCGTCGGAGAGCAGCCCTATGATATGCAGGGCTTTGCCTCCCTTCTTTGCCGCGTCCATTGCCTTAATATAGGCTTCATTTCCGAAGAAGTCGCCGTCGGCTATGGACTTTGTTATGCGGGGCAGAATCTGAAATACGACCCTGCCCGCTCCGATATTGGTGTGTCCCACCTCGGAGTTGCCCATCTGACCATCGGGCAGTCCCACATCGAGTCCCGAGGCGGAAAGCTCCGTATAGGCGTTTTCGGAAAATATTTTGTCAAGCTTCGGGGTTTTTGCGCAGCTTACGGCATTTCCCGCACCGGCGGGAGCTATGCCGAAGCCGTCCATGATTATAAGTACAGCCTTACTCATTTTCCGCACCTGTTGCGGCAATTATGGCTGCAAAATCAACAGGCTTGAGAGATGCGCCGCCTATGAGACCGCCGTCGATATCGGGCTGAGCAAGAAGCTCTGCCGCGTTCTTTGCATTCATGCTGCCGCCGTAAAGAATGCTGATGGCGCGGGCGGGACGTGCTCCGTACATTTCGCGGATAATTGCGCGTATCTCGCGGCAGACCTCCTGTGCCTGCTCTGCACTTGCGGTCTTGCCCGTGCCGATTGCCCAAATGGGCTCGTAGGCGATTACGCACTTGCGGAGCTGGGACGCATCAACACCGTTGAACGCCGCGCGAATCTGATAGTTAATATGGGACATGGTGAGCTCCATCTCACGCTGCTCAAGGCTTTCTCCAACGCAGATGATGGGGTTTATGCCCTTTTCAAGCAGAGCCTTTGCCTTGGTGTTTACATCAAGGTCGGTTTCCTTGTGATACTGTCTGCGCTCGGAGTGACCGACTATGCAGTATTTTACGCCGATGTCGGCAAGCATTGCCGCGGAAATTTCACCCGTATATGCACCCTTTGCATAGCAGGAAACGTCCTCTGCACCGCAGATGACCTTTGCTTCTCTTCCGCACTTGAGCATGGTGGGGATATTAACTGCGGGAACGCAGATGACGGTTTCGCAGCTCTTGCTTTTGGGCATTTCGGTCTTAAGCTGCTCAACAAACGGCTTAATCTCACTTGCAAGCATATTCATCTTCCAGTTGCCCGCAATAATTGTCTTTCTGTATTTGGTGTTCATGTTTATATCTCCTTTAACAGCTTACTTATTTATCAGGCATGCGACACCGGGCAGCTCCAGTCCCTCGAGGAATTCAAGAGATGCGCCGCCGCCGGTTGAAATGTGAGTCATCTTATCCGCAAAGCCCAGCTTTTCAACAGCCGCCGCCGAGTCGCCGCCGCCTACGATGCTGATTGCGCCGGACTCTGCAAGCGCCTTTGCCATTGCCTTGGTTCCGACGGCAAAGTTTTCAAACTCGAAAACGCCCATGGGTCCGTTCCAGACAACCGTACCCGCGCTTCTGATCGCATCTGCGAAAAGCTCAACTGTTCTGGGGCCGATGTCAAGTCCCATCCAGTCGGCAGGCATTTCCTTGATGTCCACCATCTTGTATTCGCAGTCGGCGCTGAATTCGCTGCCCACGGCGGTATCCACGGGAAGAAGCAGCTTAACGCCCTTTTCCTCTGCCTTTTTCAGCATATCACGGGCATAGTCCAGCTTATCCTCCTCAAGCAGAGATTTGCCGATTTCAAAGCCCATGGCCTTAATGAAGGTGTATGCCATGCCGCCGCCGATGATGACGGTGTCTGCCTTGTCAAGCAGGTTGTTGATAACGCCGATTTTGTCGGAAACCTTTGCGCCGCCGAGAACTGCAACGAAGGGACGCACGGGGTTTTCAAGAGCCTTGCCCATGACGGAAAGCTCCTTTTCCACAAGCATGCCTGCGTATGCGGGAAGATATGCCGCAACGCCTGCGGTGGAGGCATGGGCGCGGTGAACTGTGCCGAAGGCATCGGACACGTAAAGCTCTGCCATATCTGCAAGTGCCTTTGCGAAGTCGGCGCCGTTTTTCTCCTCACGGATATCAAAGCGGAGATTTTCAAGAAGCATTATCTCGCCGCTTTTCAGCTCTGCTGCCTTTGCCTGCGCGTCCTCACCGATGATGTCCTTTGCGAAGATGACCTCCTGACCGAGAAGCTCGGAAAGGCGCTTTGCAACGGGAGCAAGCGTCAGCTTTTCCTTCCACTCGCCCTTGGGCTTGCCGAGATGTGAGCAGGCTATGACCGCCGCCCCGTTTTCGAGAAGATACTTTATGGTGGGAACTGCGGCAGCAATTCGCTTGTCGCTTGTTATCTCACCCGTTTCTTTGTTCTGGGGGACGTTGAAGTCACAGCGGAGAAGGACCTTTTTGCCCTTTACGTCTGCATCAAGCACGCTCATTTTGTTGTAATTCATAAATGTTCTCCCTTCTATAAGCCAATTGTATTTTATTCACTCATTTCGCCCGTATTCTTCATGCCCGGAAAGCCCTGCTGACGCAGCGCCTCATAAACGAGGACGGCAGCGGAGTTTGAAAGATTGAGGCTTCGGGCATCGCTGACCATGGGAATGCGGATACAGCTTTCGCGGTACTTTTCCCTAAGCCATTCGGGAAGTCCCGCGGTTTCCTTACCGAACATTATGCTCACATTTTCCGTTGTGAAATCCGCCTCGGAATAATCCTGCGGTGCCTTGGTTGTGGCAAGCCACAGATTTTCGTCACCGTTTTTCTCAAAGTATTCGTCGAGATTTTCGTAGACCGAAATATCCACAAGCCACCAGTAGTCAAGACCGCAGCGCTTCACCATTTTGTCCGATATATCAAAGCCCAGGGGCTTAATCAGATGCAGGCGTGCGCCCGTCGCGGCGCAGGTTCGGGCAATTGCGCCCGTATTGTGTGGAATTTCAGGCTCAAGCAGTATGATGTTCAGCATCAAGCATTTCCCATTTCATTACTATTTATCCTTGCAACACATATTTTAGCATAAAATCGGCAAAAAAGATGCACTTTTTCAGTAAGTTTTTATATTTGTTGCAATATTAACAATTTAGGCTTATAATCAATGCCGCAAAAGCTTTTTTTTAATCAATTTGCACATTTAAGGAAGTCCTGATATGCTGTGTAACGAATGTCCCCGTCACTGCGGGGCAAAAAGAGAAGAAAATACTATGGGCGGAGTATGCTCCTCCCCTGCTCTGCCAAGGATCGCAAGGGCTGCTCCGCACTTCGGCGAGGAGCCCTGCATCAGCGGTGAGCGTGGCTCGGGGACTGTTTTTTTCACGGGCTGTAACCTGAGGTGCGTGTTCTGTCAGAACCACGAAATAAGCCGCGGAAAAACCGGTGAAACGGTTTCCGTTGAACGCCTGAGCCATATTTTCCTTGAGCTTCAGGACAAGGGCGTTCACAACATAAACCTTGTAACCGGCTCCCATTTTGTGACACCAATTGTTAAGGCACTTGAAAAGGCAAAGCTCTCCATTCCTGTTGTATGGAACAGCTCCGGCTACGACAGCATTGAAAGCCTCCGGCGTCTTGAGGGACTTGTGCAAATCTACATGCCCGACATGAAGTACATGGACTCCTCCCTCGCCCGCCGATATTCCGCCGCCCCCGATTATCCCGAGGTCGCTCAGACGGCAATCGGTGAAATGTACCGTCAGACAGGCAACTTTGTTCTTGATGAGGAGGATATGCTCCGCCGCGGAGTTCTCATACGCCACCTCATTCTCCCCGGTGCAGAGGAAAACAGCCGCAGGGTCATCGATTTTGTGGCAGATAATTTCCCGGGGGACAAGGTGCTGTTCTCCCTCATGTGCCAGTTCACGCCCATGCCGCACACGGAGCGATTTCCCGAGCTGCAGAAAACCGTTTCTGCGGAGCTGAACGACCGCCTTTGTCAGTACATGGCAGACCGCGGCATAGAATGGGGCTTTTATCAGGAAACCTCCTCCGCAACGGAGGAAATGATACCCGATTTTGACCTGGCGGGTGTGTAATAAACAGTAAAGAATCCGGCAATGCAGCAGCATTGCCGGATTCTTTACTATTTTGTCAGCTTATCTGCACGCAGTAGGTGCGGCAGCCGCGATGACCTACAACAATGTAATTGTCATAAACCGAGGGTGATGCCTCGATATTTCCGCCGAGACTCATGTTGTCAAGCACTTCGCCCGTAAGTCCGTCGATGAAATACATATTGTAGCCGCTGTTGCAGTAAACGATGTAGCCGTTGCCTTCCGCATCGTAGACATCAACGGGAGAGCTCCAGCTGTAAGTGCCGGTTTCATATTCCCATACGACATCGCCCGTTTCCTTGTCAAGCGCCGCAAGAATGCCGCCGCTTGCAGAGGGAGTTCTCGCAATGGGTACGAAAATCAGTCCCTCAAGATTATTCTTGCCCACGGCAATTGTACCCTGAACACCGCCTGAAAGGTCTTGAACTGTGTAGCAGGTGTAATCCGTCTGCCATACGATTTCGCCCGTTTCCGCATCAATCTTCCAGATGGGGATCGTTGCGGTGGAGTAGGAGCGCCAGCCGTAATGGAAGGAGGTGCTGATATAGATATAGGGGTGTCCGTCCTCAATATCAAGCACGGGTGTGCAGTTTGTGTCATCAAGGGTATCCTGAACCCATACAAGCTCAAGTGTGTTCAGGTCAAGGCACATAAGATTGCCGCCGTTATCCGCCATGAAGATATAGTTGTTGATAATCAGCGGGCTTGCCTCCATGCCCAGCCAGTACTGACCGCCGCTGCGAACACCGTTATAACGCCACTTTACAACATTGTCGGGGTTGATTGAAAGCTCGCCCGTTGCCTCGTTGTAGCTGGTGTTCAGGTGGATTATATAGAGAATGCCGTTTTCGCCCGGATAAATGAGCTGGTCTGTTGCGGCAGAAACAAGGGGTGAGCCGTCGAACATGGGCCAGTTGCGGTAGGCAAAGTTTTCGTTCTGACCGAACTCGTACATAACGGTGTCATTAACAAGATTGATTATAAATGCGCGGGAGCGTCCGTTGGGGCTGTGAACGCCTGAGCCGAGGTAGAGTATGGGATAGCCGCGGGGATCCAGGGCGCCGACGCCCTTGAAGGTAAAGCCCACATACATTGCCTCACGGGTGGTTTCGCCCGTGGAAAGCTCGTAGAAGTGGATATAGCCGTCCATGCCTGCGTAGATAACTTCAACAAGACCGTCCTTTTCCCTTGCCCAGTCATACATCGCCACGATGTTCTTGCGGGTTGCGTCGGGCCACTTTACGATGAGGGGCTGGCCTACCCAGCCGTTGCCGCTCCAGTAGCTGCCGTCGGTATCGCTGAGTCCCCCAGTATTCTGTGTCCACAGGGTTTCGATCTGCTTGTTCTGAATATCCGCCGTTCCGTAGGCGGGACTGTTGCGGTAGTTGTTGCCGCGGAAGGTGATTACGCCCTCAAGCTCAGTGTACTTTGCGCCCACGTCAAAGTTGATTTCATAATTGCTGGTGTATTCTTCAACGATTACATCGTCAACCATAACGGAGGTAGTGGAAATATAGCGTTCAGGCTCCGTGCCGTCAACGGAATGGGGAGCAAAGCCGGGTATTCCGTAGGGCTCGGGTGTAGGCTCCGGCGTAGGCTCGGGTGTAGGCTCTGCGGTAGGAGCCGCTGTGGGCTCGGCATCGGGTTTCGCAGCGTCTGCGTTCATTCCCGTCCAAACGATGTAAGCCAGAACGGCAAGCAGCAGAAGAAGTATTACTATCTCAACTGCGATAACAAGCGGGCTTTTCTTTTTCTTATTCATTTCTCTATCCTATCTTATTCTGTAAAATGTACGTGATTGTTTATATGGTCGGAGCAGAAGCAGTGGTAACCCGCACAGCGCGAGCAGTAGCGAAATTCAAGCCCCGGATACTCTGTATCCGTTCTTCCGCACACAGCGCATTTGTGGTTATAGCTCTTTTCCCTTGCCTCGTTCTTGATTTTCGCCTTTTCTCTGTTGAAATTCACCGTGGACCTGCTTCTTTTGGGAATACCGCCGGTAAGCATATCAACAATGTCGGCGCCGAAGAACACAAGGTAGTTGAGTATTGCCACAACAGGCAGCAGATTTACGGGGAACGGAAGCCTTATAACATCAACAATGAAGTATGCCGCGTCCAGAAGCGCAAGCCATTTGACCTTCAGCGGAATGATGAACATGAACAGCACCTGCATGTCCGGGAAAAGCGTTGCGAAGGAGAAGAACATGGACAGGTAAATGTAATAGGGACCGAACAGCATAAGGTGAAGGCTTGACAGCACGTCAGCCGTAAAGTAAACGGTGAAGTCAAAGATTATCGTCAGCAGTATGCCTGACAGCAGGAAAATATTAAATCGCGGTGTTCCCCACTGCTGCTCGAGAATGCTGCCTATCCAGTAATAAAAATACAGAAACAGCAGAATCCACATCGAGAAATCCTGAGGCACAAACACAAAGGTCACAAGACGCCATATCTGACCTCTCAGCACAAGCCCCGGATCAAGCACAAGCCAGCCGAGAAGCGAATTTGTCTTATCCATGAGCATGAAGAGCCAGACGATGCCCGTTCCGATGACAATGTATTTCATAAGATTCGGAATACCGAATCTCGGATGCTTATAGCAGAAGAGGTCAATCTTCTTCATTAGTTTTCTCACGAAGTCACTCCTTACGATAATTATACCATTTTAGCTTATGGTACAACTAATTCCATATATTGTCCACAAAAAATTTGTCGAAGAGCAAACTTTTTACTTTAAGTTTTAACTGATGTATGATAATATGTATTCTGTATTATTATGTACACGGGTGTAACTATGGAAAATGAAATAAAAAACGATATTATCGAAGGCCGCAATGCCGTCATTGAAGCTCTGCGTGTAGGCCGGAGCATAGATAAAATTTTTATCGCCAAGGGTGAAACCGACAAGACGCTCGGCCACATCGCCTCAAAAGCACGGGAGGCGGGCATTGTTGTTGTTGATGCCGACCGCCGCAAGCTTGACAACATGAGCGTAACAAAGGCGCATCAGGGTGTAATCGCTCTCATAGGAGTCAATGAATACTGCTCCATTGAGGATATCCTCGCCGTCGCGGAGGAAAGAAACGAGGCTCCCTTCGTCATAGTCTGCGATGAGGTCAGCGACCCGAGAAACCTCGGCGCAATCATCAGAAGTGCCGAATGCTCAGGCGCACACGGTGTTATCATTCCCAAGCGCCGCAGCGCAGGTCTTACGGCAATTGTAGGCAAGGCCTCCGCAGGTGCCGCAGAGCACATGAAGATCGCCCGCGTGGCAAATCTTCCCGCCGCACTCAAGGAGCTCAAGGAAAAAGGGCTTTGGGTTTACGGTGCTGCCGCAGGCGGCTCCTCTGATTTGTGGAAAACCGATTTCACGGGCTCAATGGCCCTGGTAATCGGTTCCGAGGGTGACGGCATAGGCCGTCTTGTGCGCGAAAGCTGTGATTTCATTGTAAATATCCCCATGGTCGGCAGGATAAATTCCCTCAACGCCTCCGCCGCAGGCACCGTTATTATGTACGAGGTACTGCGTCAGCGCAGCGGAAATTCCAGATAAGGATAGTTTATATGGATACTGATAAGTTAGAAATGAATGAAAATGAGTTCTCACTTGAGAGCATTCTCAAGGAGTTCGGCGTAAAGACCGTCACACCGCCGTCCGAGGAAAAGGCAGACGAAGAGGAAGAGCTTCCCGGTGAAGCTTCAGCCGGAATCGAGCTGGACAGGGACGGTGACGATGTGCGCATTTACTCCGGCTCCGTTGAAGAGCCGTCAGAGCCCGAAGCCGCGGAGGAGCTTCCCGAAGATGAACCCTCTGAACAGGAAGCCGAGGCTCCCGCCCCGGAAGAGCCTGAGGAGATGGACGAGCTTGACCGCATCATTGCTGAGGTGCTCGGTGAGCATTTTTCCTCCGAAAGCAAAGAGAAGGCTGCTCCCGCCGAAGCCCCTGCCGTAAAGCAGGAGGAAGAAGCGGCGATTACCGAAGATGACGCTGTCGAAGCTGAATATATCTCTTCAAAAAAGAAGCACGGCCGCATCAATGTTTTCGCCTCTCACGGCAAAGACGGGAATGAGGATTCCGTAATTCAGCCCGATATTGAGTTCGAGGAAGAAACCGCCGACAGCGGCGAATATGCCGAGGGCGGCACCGATTATTCCGAGCTTACGGAAGATGTCATTTCCGACAGTGAGCTTGTGGAGCATACCCGCAGGAAGCCCGAATCCTTCAGAAAGCTTGTGGGCAGCACTGTGCTTTCCGTGCTGGCGCTTATTGGTGTCAAAATCGGACAGGCAACCCACTTTTTCACCGCCGCGCCTCCCGAGGAGGAAGCAGATCTGGGTGAGGAGCTTGCCCCTGCAAAAGCCGCAAAATTCTATGAAAAGCGCATCATCGGTCTGCGAGGCCGCACAAAGCTTGCTCTCCTGCTCACCGCTGTGCTTATGTACATATCCTTAGGTCTGCCTGTTTTCGGTGCGCTTAATTACCTTGCAGTGTCCGGTGCCGTATGCCTGATTCTTCTGCTTACGGTAATGATCCTCGGTCTTGACGTCATAACCTCCGGTCTTGTGGCAATCGGTCAAAAGCGCCTTAACGCCAACTCTCTCGTGGCGCTGTCATGTGTTTTTTCCATGCTTGACGGCTTCATAATCGCCTGCGGAGCAAACGCACCCGGTATCCCCTTCTGTGCGGTCTCCGCCCTGACGCTTAGCCTTACCATGCTTGGAAGCACAATGAACTGCCGCTCCAATTACCTTGTGTTCCGCATTGCTGCATCATCAAAGCGCAAATATACTCTTTCCGCAGAAAGCGATGTTTATGACGGAGGCATTACCCTGCTCAAGTCAAACCGCGGCACAAAGGGCTTTGTCCGCCGCACCGAAGAGGCAGGTCCCGACGAGTCCGCTTTCACCTCAATGGCTCCCGTTCTTATTCCCGCCGCCATGCTGCTGGGCTTTATTGCAACGGCAGTCAGCGGAAGCTGGGGCAGCATCATTCATGTTTTCTCCGGAATATTTGTTTTTGCGGCTCCCGCCGCCATACTCTTCTCCTTTGCTCTGCCCTTCTTCATTTCCGCCGCAAGTCTTGCGCCCCACGGTGCCTGCATCGCAGGCTGGTCAGGTCTTTATGACATGGGCAAGAGCAGGGACATCGTAATAACCGACCGCGACCTTTTTGCCGCAGAGGACGTTTCCATCAAGGAGCTTCGCATTCTTGACGGCTCCGATGCGTCAAGCGTCATTTCCATGGCAGGCAGCATCATGGCGGCCTCCGGCTGTGCCATGAGCCGTGCCTTTGACGACCTGCTGCAGAAGGGCAACGGTTCTCTGCTTGAGGTTGACGAGTTCAAATGCCACGAAAGCGGCGGTCTTGTTGCTCTCATAGGCGGAAGAGAGGTGCTGTGCGGTTCCTCGGGCTTCATGCAGCTCATGAATATCCGCCTCATCGACAAGGTGGTAAGCAAGAACTGTGTTTATCTTGCAATAAACGGTGTGCTCAGCGGCATTTTTGAGATGAACTACAATGCCGACAAGGACGTGAAAACTGCACTGCAAAAGCTTCTCGCCTCCAACCGCCACCCCATTTTTGCGATCCGCGACTTCAATCTCACTCCCACCATGCTGTCCCGCAAGTTTGACACGCCCACCGACGGCTTTGATTTCCCGTCCTTTCCCAAGAGATACGCCGTTTCCTCGGCAAATCCCTCCGAAAACAGCAAGCCCGCCGCAGTTCTTTCAAAGGGCGGTCTTGAGTCCTATGTTGACCTTGCTGACCACGGCAGACGGCTTTATACTCTGGTAAACATCTGCAATCTTCTTTCCGTTCTCTCTTCCGTAATAGGTATGCTGCTTATGTTCATTTTCTTCGCAAGCTCCGCCTACGGTATGGCAAGAGTATCCTTCGTTCTTATTTATATGCTGATATGGCTTCTGCCCGAAATCGTTCTGTCCTTCACCTTCAGAACCGAGTGAAAAAACAGTTGATATTAAATTCTAAATAGTGTATAATGCTAACATTGCGAATTTTGCATTAAATTAATTTATCATATTCAGAGAGGAAGCAACACATGAGTTACGAAACCAAAAACATCCGCAACATTTGCTTCATGGGTCACGGCAACAGCGGCAAGACCAGTCTTGCCGAGAGCATGCTGTTCTGCACCGGTGCAGTTGACCGTATGGGCAAGGTTACTGACGGCAACACCGTCTGCGACTATGACGCTGAGGAGACCAAGCGCCAGATTACCATCGCCACCTCCGTCGCTCCCGTAAACTTCGGCGGCTGCAAGATCAATGTTCTTGACTGCCCCGGTTACTTTGACTTTGTCGGCGACGTTCTCGCCGCAATCCGCGTTGCAGATGCAGGCGTTATCTTCTGCTCCGCAAAGGACGGCATCTCCGTCGGTGCAGAGCGCAGCTGGAAATACCTCAAGGCTGCAAACGTTCCCGCAATGTTCTACATCTCCAAGATTTCCGAAGAGCACGGCGATTTCTACAACGTTCTTTCCGCACTTCAGGCAAAGTACGGCAGCATCGTCTGCCCCGTAGCTGCTCCCATGTCCGACGGCACCGGCGTTATCGACCTCGTTCACAACGTCGCATATCAGACCAAGGGCGGCAAGACCGCAAAGATCGCTGTTCCCGCAGCCGATGCTGACAAGGCTGCAGAGCTCCGCGAGGCTCTTATGGAGACCGCAGCAGGCGCTGACGAAGAGCTCATGGAAAAGTACTTTGAAGAGATGGAACTCGGCGAGGCTGACATCGTAAAGGGCATTCAGCTCGGCATGAAGGACCGCAGCGTTGTTCCCGTTCTCTGCGGTGACGCAATGACCAACCTCGGCACCGAGGCATTCATGCAGGCAGTCTGCGACTATGCTCCCGCTCCCGAAGACAAGTCCGCCGATCCCGTCTGCGGCTTCGTATTCAAGACCGTTTCCGACCAGTTCGGCAAATACAGCTTCATCAAGGTCATGTCCGGCAAGGTTACCGCTGACCTCTCACTCCGCAATATGCGCGCTTCCTCCACCGACAAGCTCGGCAGAATGTACACCATGTGCGGCAAGAAGAGCACCGAAGTCAAAGAAGCCTGCTGCGGCGACATCGTTGCAATCGGCAAGATGGACTGGAAAACCGGCGACACCGTATGCGATCCCAAGAATGAGGTCGAGCTTCCCGCAATCGAGATGCCCGAGCCCTGCTACAACATCGCAATCGCTCCCAAGACCAAGGGTCAGGACGACAAGGTTGCCGCAGGTCTTGCACGACTTAACGAAGAAGACATCTCCTTCACCCTCGTCAACAACGCAGAAACTCACCAGATGGTTATCTCCGCTGCAGGCGACATTCAGGTCGACGTTCTCTGTGCAAAGCTGAAGAGCCGCTTCTCCGTTGAAACCGAGCTCAAGCCCGCACGTGTTGCATACCGCGAAAAAATCAAGGGTCGCGTTGAAGCTCACGGCCGTCACAAGAAGCAGTCCGGCGGTTCCGGTCAGTTCGGTGACGTCTGGGTACGCTTCGAGCCCCAGGACGAGTCCGATGAAATGATCTTCGCCGAAGAAGTATTCGGCGGCTCCGTTCCCAAAAACTTCTTCCCCTCCGTTGAAAAGGGTCTGCGCAACGCAGTCCAGAAGGGCGTTCTCGCCGGTTATCCCCTGGTTGGTCTGAAGGCAACTCTGTATGACGGCTCCTACCACCCCGTTGACTCCAACGATATGGCATTCCAGACCGCAGCACGTCTGGCATATCAGGACGGTATCCCCAAGGCAAAGCCCACCATTCTCGAGCCTATCGGTCTCCTGAAGGTCACCATTCCCGACGAGAACCTCGGCGACATTATGTCCGATATCTCCTCCAAGCGTCGCGGCACCGTTCTCGGCATGAACGCCGAAGACGGCATGCAGATCGTTGAGGCAGAAGTTCCCATGGCAGAAATGGGCTCCTACACCATCGACCTGCGCTCCATGACTCAGGGCCGCGGCTCCTTCTCCTGCAAGTTCGTTCGCTATGAGGAAGCTCCCGGCAACGTTCAGCAGAAGGTTATCGAAGAAGCAAAGGCACTTGCTGAGGCTGAATAATCAAAAGCATTAAAACGCAGGGCTTTATTGCCCTGCGTTTTTCGGAGAAGCTATGAAGACTGACACTGATATTAAAAATCCCGCCGAGAATGAAGCCTCGGCAAAAAAGATATGGTTTATTGAATCCGCTGTGGCAATCGCCGCAAGTGTATTTGCCATTATCATCGCATCAATATACTGACAGCAAAAAGCTGACAGGCTCTTACCTGTCAGCTTTTCGTTTTTATACTAAACTCTAATAAGAAGAAGACAAAGCTTTGCGAGGAAAATTTGCGCCGGAGGAGGCGGCTTCCGCAGAGCATAATGGAGATATATGGTCAAGGAAGCCAACGCTGTACGGCACAATTTTAACCGCAAAGATTGTCTTATCTCTATTAGAGCTTAGTATTAATTCTATTTCTCTTTGTCCCTGCATTTTACAGCGCACTGTGCGCAATGGCCGCAGCAGCTGTGTCTGCGGCTGTTTTTTATTGCAAAAATACTCCACAGCACAACAAGAGCTACTATTATAATCTCCATCATATCAGCACCCCCGCAAGCAGATATACAATGTACGACACAAGCCATGCCACACAGCACTGACTTATGACGATGAGCAGCGTTTTTGCTCCGCTGTTCAGCTCCCGCTTAATTGCGGAGATAGCCGCAACGCAGGGTGTGTAAAGCAGGCAGAAGCTGAGGAAGCTGAGCGCAGCCGGCACGGTGAACAGCCCCGAAATTGCCGCGGCAAGCCCATCGCTTCCCACGTTAAGCAGCACGCCCATGGTGCTGATTACCGCTTCCTTCGCCATAAGTCCCGTTACAAGCGAAGTGACAACACGCCAATCGCCGAAGCCCAGGGGCGCAAAAAACGGAGCCATAAATTCGCCGATGGCTGCCAGCAGGCTTGTGGTGCTGTCGGAGCCAACAACATTGAGCCGGGCATCAAAATGCTGCAAAAACCATATCACGACGGTTGCAACAAATATTACGGTAAATGCTCTGCGAATAAAATCCCACGCCTTTTCCCACATGAGCAGCAGGACGCTTTTCAGCGAGGGCATACGGTAATTCGGAAGCTCCATGACAAAGGGCACGGGATTTCCCGTAAACGCCGTCACGCTCAGGAGCTTTGCGGCGATTATTCCCACAAGTATTCCGCCGAGGTAAAGGGCTGTCATGACAAGCGCACTCTTTCCCGGGAAAAATGCCGCCGTGAAAATGGCATAAATGGGAATCTTCGCGCTGCAGCTCATAAACGGCACGATAATCATCGTCATCTTCCGGTCACGCTCCGAGGAGAGTGTACGCGTTGCCATGATTGCAGGCACGCTGCAGCCGAAGCCTATGAGCATCGGCACAAAGCTGCGTCCCGAAAGTCCGATTTTTCTCAGCAGCCTGTCCATTACAAAGGCAACGCGGGCCATATAACCCGTATCCTCAAGAATTGCAAGGAAGAAAAACAGCACAATGATTATCGGCAGAAAGCTCAGCACGCTTCCCACTCCCGCAAAAACGCCGTCTATCACCAGGCTATGCACCGTGGGATTGAGCCCGTAGGCCGTCAGCGCCCCATCTGCCGCAGCAGTCAGCGCGTCAATTGCCCCGGAAAGCAAATCCGAAAGGCGCTGTCCGAGCAGGTCAAAGGTCATCAGAAAGATGAAAGCCATTATGCAGATAAAGGCGGGAATTGCAAGGAATTTATTGGTGAGCACCTTATCTATTTTAATGCTTCTGAGCTGTTCCCTGCTCTCCTCTGCCTTGACGACAGCTTCGCCGCAGGCTGCCTCAATAAAACGGTAGCGCATATCCGCAAGGGCTGCGTTGCGGTCAAGACCGCTTTCCGTTTCCATTTCATGCACGGCGTACTCAATAAGCTCAAGCTTGTTTTCACCAAGCGCAAGGCGCCCGATAATCTCGCTGTCCTGCTCGATTATCCTTGTTGCAGCAAAGCGCGGCGGTATTCCTATTCTTTCCGCGTTATCCTCAACCGCATGGCTCACCGTATGTATGCAGCGGTGAACGGGTCCCGCCTTGCAGAAGTCGATTTTTTTCGGCTTCTGCTTGTTCATTGCGGTTTCCGCCACAATTTCCATAAGCTCCTCAACGCCGTCATTTTTCGCCGCCGAAATCGGCACAACGGGTATTCCGAGGCGCTTTGAAAGCTTATCCACATCAACGGAGCCGTGATTTCCAAGCAGTTCGTCCATCATATTGAGCGCAAGCACCATGGGCTTCCCCATTTCAATGAGCTGGAGCGTGAGATAAAGATTTCGCTCAATGTTCGTTGCATCGGCAATGTTTAATATGGCATCGGGATCGTTGTCAAGAATGAAGCTTCTCGCCACAAGCTCCTCGCCAGAGTATGAACGGATTGAGTAAATGCCCGGCAAATCAACAAGCTGCCAGTTTTTATAGCCTGTTATATCGCCGAATTTATGCTCAACCGTCACGCCCGGGAAGTTGCCCACATGCTGATTTGAGCCCGTGAGCTGATTAAAAAGCGTTGTTTTGCCGCAATTCTGATTTCCCACAAGAGCTATAACCATGCTCACACCTCCGGGTAGGGCTGAATTTCAATTTCAGCCGCATCGCTCTTACGGAGCGTCATGGTGTAGCCCCGCAAACTGATTTCAATAGGATCACCAAGCGGCGCGGTTTTGCGAACGGTCACCTCGGTATGCGGTATAAGCCCCATGTCCAGCAGATGACAGCGCAGCTTTTCCTCACCGCCGACTGTGAGAATTATGGCTCTTTTTCCTGTCTGAAGATTATCAAGTGTCATAATGTCACCTCCAAGTTAGCGTCGGCTAACTGTGGTTAGTATATGCTAACTCCGAGATAATGTCAACCGGAAATATCAGTCAGGCGCTGCCCGGATTTCAGCATACAGTCACGTCAGTATCCTTTATAATGTATGCAGGGTGCAATTCGGGCATGAAATAATTAAAACCCGGCAATGCTGACGCATGTGCAGCAATGCCGAGTTTTTTATGAAGTATGTACGGAAAAGACATGTTTAAAACCTGTTCTTCCCTTTGTGGAGCGCCCGTTGCTGCGGCATTCTCACTTTACTCCGAATTTGTACACGGTTTTCTTTATGAATATTCCGTCCTTTTTCAGCAGGCAGGAGGGAAATTCGGGACGGTTGGGACTGTCGGGGAAAAACTGGGTTTCAAGACACAGACCGGAATTTTTTCCGTAGAGCGCGCCGCCCTTGCCCCTTCTCTCCGAAAGCATGCCCGCGGCATAGAACTGCACGCCTGGCATATCCGTTGTAATGCGCATCGTTCTGCCGCTTGTTTCCTCATAGACCTCGGCGCACAGAGCTCCCTCATTCAGCACAAAGTTATGGTCATAAAAGCCCTTTTCGATCTTACGCATACTGCGGAAATCAAAATCCGTTCCCGCAAGGTCTTTTATCTCCCCCGTGGGAATAAGCTTTTCATCAACGGGAGTATAGCTGTCCGCGTTTATCATGAGGAAGTGGTCAAGCACTGTTCCCTTCCCCCGCAGATTGAAGTAGCTGTGGCTGCACATATTGACAAACGTGTCCTTTGTGGAGGACGCGGAATAAATTATCTGAAGCTCGTCATTGTCACTCAGTCTGTAAAGCACGTCTGCGGTAAGCTCACCCGGGAAGCCGTCCTCTCTGTCGGGCGAAACAAGCTCAAAGATGATTGTATCCTCGTCCCTGTACTCAAGGGAAAAGCGTTTTTTACTGAAGCCCTCTCCGCCGTGAAGGGTATTCTCCCCTTCGTTTGCGGTAAGCTTATATTCCCTGCCGTCAAGACGGAACCCCGCTCCCGCAATTCTGTTTGCATAGCGGCCTACGGTTGCTCCGAGATAGTCCCCGTGCATGAGGTATTCCTCCGGCGTATCATAGCCGAGAACTATGTCCGCAAAGGCGCCGTTTCTGTCGGGTGTAAGAATACTCTGCACCGTTGCGCCCAGCTCTGTGACGGAAACTTTCAGTCCGTTTTTGTTTTCAATGGTAAAAAGCGAATAATTATCGCCGAAGCTTTTTTCAAAAATCACGGTATTATCACCACCGTGTATAATATATACCCTGCAGAGCATATGGGCAAGGGCAAACTTTTGCAGAAAGACTGTTAAAATATAAACAGCAAAAACCCGCAAAGCATTGAAAATACTGACATTTTTACAGTATTGACTAAATTTCGGTTGTTGACATTATGAGTCAATTAAAGTAAAATATCTAATGTTGTCTAAGTATGTTTTTTAATACAAATTTTATAAAAGACAAGAGGTAATGACATGTTCAAAGTAGTAACTAAAAGATTTCTGAACGAGGCAAAGACCATCTGCCTGTTTGAAATCGAGGCACCCCTGGTTGCAAAGCACGCACAGGCAGGTCAGTTCGTCATCTTCCGTCTTGACGAGCAGGGCGAGCGTACTCCCGTTTCCGTTGCGGGCTATGATCGCGAAAAGGGTACCGTAACCGTTATGGTTCAGGCCGCAGGCCGTACCACCAGAATGCTCCACACCGTTGAGCAGGGCGACTACATCACCGACTTCGTCGGTCCTCTCGGCAAGGCTACCGAGATGGAAGGTCTGAAGAAGGTCTGTGTTGTCGGCGGCGGCGTCGGCTGTGCGATCGCATATCCTATTGCTAAGGAAATGCACGAAAAGGGCATCGAAGTAACCTTCATCGGCGGCTTCAGAAGTGCTGATATCGTTATCCTTAAGGACGAGCTCAAGGCAGCATCTGACAAGCTCATCATGTGCACCGACGACGGCACCTACGGTGAAAAGGGCTTCACCACCCAGTATCTCAAGCAGGAAATCGATGCAAACATCGCAGAGGGCAAGCCTCAGTTTGACCGCGTTATCGCAATCGGTCCCGACATCATGATGAAGTTCCTGGCCGACGTTACCCGCCCCTACGGCATCAAGACCATCATCTCCCTCGACCCCATAATGGTCGACGGTACCGGTATGTGCGGCGGCTGCCGTGTTATCGTTGGCGGCGAGACCAAGTTCGCCTGCGTTGACGGCCCCGACTTTGACGCACACGAGGTTGACTTTGATTCCCTCATCAAGCGCGCAGCATTCTACAAAGACGAGCAGGCAGAAGCTGCAAAGCATATCTGCAATATGACCGGAGGTAAGCGCAATGGCTAATATGAAGATGGAAAAGAACCCCATGCCCGAGCAGGATCCTATCGTCCGCGCCGGCAACTTTGACGAGGTCGCTCTCGGCTACACTCCCGAAATGGCAATGGACGAGGCAAAGCGTTGCCTGAGCTGCCACAATATGCCCTGCCGCAGCGGCTGCCCCGTTTCCGTACGTATTCCCGAATTTATTGCCAAGGTTGCCGCAGGCGACTTTGACGCAGCATACGAAATCATCACTTCCACCAACTCCCTGCCTGCTGTCTGCGGCCGTGTATGCCCCCAGGAAAAGCAGTGCGAGAGCAAGTGCGTCCGCGGCATCAAGGGCGAAGCAGTCGGCATTGGCCGTCTGGAGCGCTTTGTTGCAGACTACCACATGAACAAGGAAGTCAAGGACGAAGTTAAGGTTCCCGAATCCAACGGCCACCGCATCGCAATCGTAGGCTCCGGCCCTGCCTCCCTGACCTGTGCAGGCGACCTGCGCAAGATGGGCTACGACGTAACCATTTACGAAGCATTCCATAAGCCCGGCGGCGTTCTGGTTTACGGCATTCCCCAGTTCCGTCTCCCCAAGGAAATCGTTGCAGCCGAGGTTGCAAACCTTGAAAAGATGGGTGTCAAGATCGTCACCGACGCAGTTATCGGCAAGGCCATGACCATTGACGAGCTGTTTGACGACGAAAAGTACGAAGCTGTCTTCATCGGCTCCGGCGCAGGTCTTCCCCAGTTCCTGCGTATCCCCGGCGAAAATCTTCTGGGTGTTTACTCCGCAAACGAGATCCTCACCCGTACCAATCTCATGAAGGCATACCGCGATGATTACGATACGCCCATCAAGCACCCCAAGGTAGTCGCTGTTGTCGGCGGCGGCAACGTTGCTATGGACGCATCCCGTGTTGCAAAGCGTCTTGGCGGCGAGCACGTTTACATCACCTACCGTCGTGGCCGCGATGAGCTGCCCGCCCGTAAGGAAGAGGTTGAGCATGCAGAGGCTGAGGGCATTGAGTTCCAGCTGCTGAACAACCCCATCGCCATTCACGGCGACGAGGAAGGCCGCGTAACCGGCATCGAGCTGCAGAAGATGGAGCTCGGCGAGCCCGACGAAAAGGGACGCAGAAAGCCCGTTGCTGTTGAAGGCTCCAACTGGATTCTTCCCTGCGACGCAGTTATCATTGCAATCGGCACCAGCCCCAACCCCCTGATCCGTTCCACCACCAAGGGTCTCACCGTCACCAAGAAGGGCGGCATCGAGGCTGACGAGAACGGTCAGACCGCACGCGAGGGTGTATTCGCCGGCGGCGACGCAGTTACCGGTTCCGCAACCGTTATTCTGGCAATGGGCGCAGGCAAGACCGGTGCAAAGAGCATCGACGAGTACATAAAGTCCAAAAACAAGTAATTTACAGCAGCTTAGCAGCGGCATTCAAAAGAATGCCGCTGTTTTTTGTATATCAAAAACCACGCGTTAGCGGGTGGTTCAAAAGAGCTTAAGCGATGACAAAATTTCAGAATCGACACCTCATCCGTCTGCTTCTTCGTCGCATCCACCTTCTCCTCAAGGAGAAGGCTTCCCCTTGAGGGGAAGCTGGCGAGCTTGCGAGCCTGATGAGGTGAAAAAGACGTTTCCTTATAGGTAATTTTTTATCAAAACCTGCATTTAATTATTGCGCTCACTGGCATTTTGTAGTAAAATTAACATAGCTAAGGTTCAATATCATTAACTTTTTCCTCATTTCGTACTAAATCAAGCTCATGGGAGGATATGGAAATGAATCGCTCGGAGTTTCAGACATATCTCGACAGAGACCCTTCGGCAAAGCTGAGAGATCTCGTAACGCAAATGCTTTACGATGAAATCGTTTCGCTCAGAATCGCACCGGGTACTAAGCTGAATGTAAACAGCATTGCTTCCGCGCTGGGCATTTCCCGCACTCCCGTTGCCGAAGCAATCATCAATCTGTGCGACCTCGGCTTTGTAGTTTCCCGCCCCGAAACAAGCGGTTACTTTGTCATTGACCTGAGTATGACGGATATGATAAATCTTTACGATGTCCGCACCGCCATTGAATGCGAGGCTGCCGTGCTCTGCACGGAGCACGCTGACGAGTCAACGGTTAAGGAGCTTGAGCGTCTTGCCAATGATTACCGCGACTGTCTTATTGCCAAGGACTATGACGGTATGCTGGGAAGCGATATGCCCTTCCATGCGCTTATTGTCAAATCCTGCGGAAACAAGTACATTCAGAAGTGCTATGAAATGCTTCTGCCAAACCTCACCATGTACCAGTCCTCCATGCTGAAGTTCGTCAGCGCAAACGTCGACAACCCCTGGTCCTCAAGCATAACCTATAACCACAACGCAGTTGTTGAGGCAATCAAGATGCGTATTCCCGAGCTTGCGCGGCAGGCAATGGAAAACCACATTTCCTCAAGCCTGAACTACACAATGTTCTGCGGCGGTGGAAACGATCCCTTTGCAAATGTCAGAAATCCGAAAGGCAAGAAATAAGTTCAGGCGGCTCATTTGAGCCGCCTTTTTCTTGTATCATATAGTGTATTATGCTATAATAAAATTCTACATAGTAAAAGAGATGAATTATGAAAGCTAATACCAAACTAAATTTAGAATTTTCATGGACGCTGGGTGTCTTTTGGGCGTCAAACGGTCTTGTCTTTAATTTTGCCGCCGTTTTTCTGCAATATAGGGGCTACTCAAACTATGAGCTGGGAATTATCCTCGCCTTAGGCAATGTTGCAGCCTTCCTCCTGCAGCCGGTGGCGGCGGGCTACATTGACAGGCGCAACAAAAAGCCGCTGCTTATCAGCTCCGCGGCAATCGCGGCAATATCAATGCTCCTTTCCTTTGCCGCGGTGTTTATTCCGAGTGCCTGCGCTCTGCTGTCTGCCGTGTACATTCTGATGCTTGCCACAAGCATTCTCCTGCAGCCGCTGACCAACGCCATGAGCACCTATCTCAACACCTGGGGCTACAGCATTAAATTCGCGCGTTCAAGAGGTGTGGGCTCGCTTTGCTTTGCGCTGTGCATGGCGCTTCTCGGCGTTCTCACCCAAAAGCTCAGTCCGGAAGTAGTGCCGGTAGTTTACATAATTCTTCTGGTGCTGCTCATTGCCGCTATCGGAATTATGGTTCATCAGGAAAAGACAATGCGTCTTGTTCCCGCGAAAGTGTTTGACAATCCCGAAAAAGCCGCAAGTTCCATCGGTGTATTCATACGGCAGAACAAGCGCTTCTGCGTTTATCTTCTGGGCGTGGCAATGCTGTTTTTCTCCCACTCGCTTCTGGGCAACTTTATGATTGAGTTTCTCCGTCCCATTGGCGGCAACAGCGGCGACATGGGAAATATTTTCTGCATTATGGCGCTGTGCGAGCTTCCCGCCATGCTTCTGTTTGACAGGCTTCTGCGGAGGATACGGTGCTCCACTCTGCTGAAGTTTTCCGCCGTAATGTTTGCGGTGAAGCAGGCGGCGGCATGGTTTGCCTCTTCCCTGCCCATGATGTACTTTGCAATGTGCCTTCAGGCGCTGTCCTTTGCGGTGTTCATTCCCGCATCGGTGCGCTATGTTGAGGAGGTCATTAAAAAGCGTGACTCTGTAAAAGGTCAGGCCTTCACCACAAGCATGATAACCCTCGGCAGTATTTTCGCAAGCTACCTCGGAGGCTATATGCTGGATAATCTGAGCGTCAGCAGCACGCTGATGGTCGGCACGGTCGTTGCAAGTGTCGGTTTTCTGCTAATACTCCCAAGTGTTGAAAAAACAGAGCTTAAAGAATGAAAAAATCCACCGGCTTGGGCGGTGCATCATACGGCAGGCATGCGCTGGCGGAACAGGCGAACCTGTTCCCTACAGTGGTGCAGATGGCAGTTTTGGCGTAGGGAACGGTCTTGACCGTCCGAACGCACAGCATCCCTATAACTGTCATTCTGAGCAAAGCGAAGAATCTCCCTGCTCGTTGGGGTTTCTTCGTCGCAGGCTCCTCAGAACGACAGTTCTTTTGCTGCGGAGTTCATCCAATCCTGTCATTCTGAGCAAAGCAAAGAATCCCCCTGTTCGTTGGGGATTCTTCGTCGCAGGCTCCTCAGAATGACAGTTCTTTTGCTGCGGAGTACATCCAATCCTGTCATTCTGAGCGAAGCGAAGAATCCCCCTGTTCGTTGGGGATTCTTCGTCACAGGCTCCTCAGAATGACAGGCGGGGCTTAGCTTTCATGGGGTGGAACAGGCAAGCCTGTTCCCTACAGTGGTGCAACTGGCAGTTTTGGGTGAAAAATTTTTCGTCCGGAAAATATAACAAAAATCCGACAATGCTGACGCATTGCCGGATTTTTGATAAAGTATGGGCGGAAAAGGTCCGTTCAAAGCCTATTAATCCCTATGGCGCTCCGCCCCTGGACGGTAGATTTAACTTAATTATGGATTACTTCCAGCACTCAGTGTTGGCGATGCCGATGTCAGCAGCCTTGAATTCGGGGTTCTTGCCTTCCTTGCGCTGCTTCATGTAGTCCTTGAGAGCTGCAATGGCGGGCTTGGCGAGGATAAGAATTACGGGAACGTTGATGACAACCATGAGACCCTGGAGCATATCAGCGGTATCCCATACAAAGCCTGCGGAAAGAATGGCGCCCAGGAATACCAGCACGGTTGCGCAGAGGCGGAACACGGTTACAAATGCCTTGCTGGGAGTCTTCTTCATGATGAACTTCAGGCAGCCTTCGCAGTAGTAGTAGTTGCCGATGAGAGTGGTGAATGCGAAGAGGCAGAGAGCCACGGCAATGAAGATGGGGCCGACGTTGCCCAGAGATGCGAAGATGGAGTCCTGAACAAACATACCGGAGATGGGGTCGCCTGCTTTGTCAACATAGGCGCTCAGGTCGGTGCTGCCAACCTTCAGCTGACCGGACATGCACATGAATGCGGTGGCGGAGCAGATGAGCAGAGTGTCGATAAATACGGAAAGCATCTGAACCAGACCCTGCTTTGCGGGGTGGGATACGTCTGCGGTAGCTGCTGCGTTGGGAGCGGAACCCATACCTGCTTCGTTGGAGTAGAGGCCGCGCTTGATGCCCCACATGATGCAGGAGCCGGTGAAGCCGCCGAAAATTGCCTTGAAGTCGAATGCGCTCTGGAAGATCGCACCGAACATGGCGGGAATGTACTTTGCGTTGATAACAAGGATAATAAGAGAAACAACAACGTAGAGAATGCCCATAACGGGAACAAGAACACCGGTAACCTTGGTAAGACGCTTTGCACCACCCAGAACAACTGCGCCGAAGAGAATGGCAAGGATAGCACCGATGATGATAGGTGTGACCTTTGCATCATAGAAGCCGAAGGCTTCAAAGGTGGACTGGGTATTGTAGGAGGCCAGCATATTGTAGCCCACAGCGTAGGTCAGGATAAGGATAATTGCAAAGATGATGCCCAGCCAGCGCTGCTTCAGAGCGTCCTGCATATAGTAGGAAGGACCGCCGTAGTAGGTGCCGTCTTTATCCTTTTTCTTATAAATCTGTGCCAGAGTGGATTCAACAAAAGCGGAAGCGCCGCCCAGGATTGCGGTAATCCACATCCAGAAGATAGCGCCGAAGCCGCCCATGATGATTGCGGCGCAAACACCGATGATGTTGCCGGTGCCGACACGGGATGCGGTGGAAACCATCAGTGCGCCGAAGGAAGAAATACCGTTCTTATCTTTGGGCTTTTCGGAAACAACTCTGATGGATTCGCCGAAGAGACGGAACTGAGGCAGGCCGAGGCGAATGGTGAAGTAAATGCCTGCAACTACAAGAATCAGAGGAACGATGTAGGGCTGATACAGCACACCGCTTACAGCATTAATGCCGTTGTGAATTGCTTCAAGCATGACAATTCTCCTAACTTAAACTTTTTCTTATAAAGATTGTGTTAAAAAACACATTAACGTTAATAATTATACAATCTCATCTGCAAAAATTCAAGCATTTTCCACAACAACATGACAAGTTTTTTATGGAAAAATGCAGATTATGACGGTTTCCCTGCGTTTCTACAGCAGAGATTGCAATTTTCGCATCATAATGTTGCAAATAATTTACCGTGCTAAACTAAAAGGGCATAAAAAAGCGGAGGCACGAATGTGCCTCCGCATTAATTTTCCTTTGGACTGTCTCCTGATCTGAACGATCAGAGTGCGCCGTACTTCTCGTTGAATGCCTTCTCGAGAGCTGCTGCTTCATCAGCGGTGCAGCGGCCGAGGCGGATGCATCTCTCAACTACCTGGGGAGTAGGAGTGTTGTAGAAGGGCTTGTAAGCCAGCTTAGGAAGCTTTGCGATTTTGGGGGTGTAGATCTTGAAGAGCTCTACGCCGTCATAGTCCTCGAGGAACTGCTTGCCAACGATGTCTTTAAACAGAGGCATGATATAATCTCCTTTATGTATCGATTTTAATAATGTGTGCGCTCTTTACGCCCACTGTTATTATGATTATATGATACTCGTGCGTCATTAATTTGTCAAGATAGCAGGCTAAAGTGTTATACATTTTCGGTATATTGTACAATTTTTATATAAAAATTTCTATATCTTCAACAGCGGCGCTTTTTTAACGCTGTAAGAAACGTGCTGTTTCATTCCGATTTCGGTCTGAAGTCGCGCTCTTCTCCCGCAAGAAGTCTTCTGATGTTGTCCCGGTGCATAATAATTACAAGCAGGGCTGAAAATACACTCATGGCAACGAGGTATTTCCCCCGTGAAAACAGCACTGCACTTATAGGTAGTGCTGCCGATGCGAATATTGAGCCGAGGGAGACCTTTTTGCTCAAAACAGCAGTCACAAGGAAAACAAACATTACGGAGGCAAAAACCTTCCAGCCGCACATAAGGCTCAATGCCGCACCTACCGACACGCCTTTGCCCCCTCTGAAGCCGAAATACAGAGGAAAGCAATGCGCCGTAATACACACCGCGCCTGCCAAAGCCTCCCCTGCCTCACCGCACAGCAGTTTTCCGAAGAGCATCGCCGCAACGGTCTTCGCCATATCGCAGGTAAGCGTAAGCAGACCCGCCTTGAGTCCGTAAACCCTTGCGGCATTGGTTGCGCCAGCATTTCCGCTGCCGCGGTTTCTTACATCTTCTCCGTACAGACGCTTTGTTATGGGAATTGACGCACAGAAGGAGCCCAACAGATATGCAGCTGCCGCAATAATAATATACCTCATTCCGCTCCTCTTTTACTTAAAATTTTCAAACTAATTATATCAATTTTTTGAAGTTTTTTCAATGCACATTTTCGTTAAATCTGCTCATTGTTGCATTTTGAAGCTTCCGCTGTTATTATTAAGTAAATATATGAAGATTAATCACGGAGGGAAAATATGCGCCTGAGAAAACGAATATCCGCTTTTATTCTCGCTTTTGTCATGCTGTTTTCACTTTGCGCCTGCAATAATAATTCAGACGGCAGCAAGAAGGACGGTAAAGAAAGCGAACAGGCCGAGAAAGCCGATATAGGCGACGGTGTCAGATTCAGCGACATGGTCTATGAGCGTCCCGAAACGGACGCTATCCGCAGCAGCGTTGATGAAATATGCGATATGCTTGATGACGGAGAGGACTATGACACGGTTGTTGAAGCACTTGACGGCTTCTATGAGCTTTACTGGAACTTCTACACCATGGCAACACTGGCTGAAATCCACAGCGACCTTGACACCTCCGACAAATACTACAGCGCGGAATACGAATACTGCTCTGCTGCCGAGGCTGACGTTTCCACCATGTTCACCGAGCTTATGGTTGCCTGCGCCAGTTCCGACATCGCAGATGAGCTTGACGATGATTATTTCGGCGGTATGCTTGCGGAGCAATACAGCGGAAGCTATGAAGACGGCTTTGAAAAGCTCAACAGTCTTTATGCTCAGGAAAGCGTTCTGCTGAATGAATACCGCAATCTGCTTGTCAAATTCTATAGCTGCAAAAGCGAAACTCAGGGATACAAGACCTATAACGAGGATATGTGCCGGATCTACATTGAGCTTGTAAAGCTTCGCCATCAGATTGCGAAGGAATACGGCTTCGATTCCTACGAGGACCTCGCTTATCTTCAGTTCGGACGTGAATATACCCCCGATGATTTAAAGGATTATCTTGCCGCAATCAAGGAATACATCGTGCCGCTGTACAAGGAGGCTCGGGATTCGGGCATACTTGACTATGCTTACTACGGGCTCGATGAAATCAGCGCCGAAGATGCGCTGAGCACCGTTGAAACAACCGTTTCGGGCATGGATAAGCTGCTGAAGGAAGCCATGGACTTCATGCTCAGCCGTGAGCTTTACGATGTGAGTGCATCGAGCAAAAAGCTTGATACATCATACGTTATTTATATTGATGACTACAGCTCTCCCTTCCTTTTTGTAAAGCCCGGCGGCTATCAGGAGGATATCATTACCATTGCTCACGAATTCGGACACTTTGCCGATTCCTACGAGAACGATGACCTCGACTATAATCTCGACACCTCCGAAACGCTCTCTCAGGGAATGGAATATATGCTTCTCAGCTATCTTTCCGACACTAAGCTTGCCGAGGCACTTACGGAATACAAAATGACCGACATTCTGTATCTCTATGTCAATCAGGCCTGCTTTAACGAATTTGAGCAGCGTGTATTCTCTCTGCCCGAAAATCAGCTCACTGTTGACAAGGTAAACAGCATATACGCTGAGTGCGCAAACGAATACGGCTTCGGTGAGGACTTCGGCGATGTTGCGCCGCTTTCATGGATCGACGTCAGCCATTTCTTCGACTACCCCTTCTATGTTGTCAGCTATTGTGTGTCCGATTCTGCGGCCTTCAGTATGTACTGCATGGAGCAGAACAGCGCAGGCAGCGGTCTTAAGGCCTATCTCAAGGTTCTCAGGAACGCGGAAAATTTCGATTTTATCAGACTGCTGAGCAGAGCAGGCGTGTCCTCCCCCATAAGCGCAGATACAGTCAGAAGCATCGCCGATGTAATTTCGGAAAAGCTTGATATAGGATAATAAAAGACACCGCCTGTGGCGGTGTCTTTTATTCTATCGCGATTACGGTAAGGGTATCGTCCTTGACTTTGAACTTAATCTCATGCTCACCGAAGGGAAATCCGTACACTCTGTCCGGGTCCTTGTGATACTGCGGTCTCGGGTCATTTGACAGCACAGCTATCAGCGCTGCCCTTTCCTTTTCTGGAATTTTCTCCTCAAGTTCATTTGTTATGTCAACTTTAAGCCTGTGAAATTCCGTCTTGTCCGTAAAACCTCCTGTGGCTTCCGGATGGGCGTCGGCATAAGGAACATAAGGCTTTATGTCGAATATGGGGGTGCCGTCCATAAGGTCGGCGCCCATTATCTTCAGTACAGGGCCCTCATTTGTTATGTCAACTGATTTGAGCTTCACGCAGGACAGTCCGATGGCATTCGGTCTGAAGGGCGAGCGCGTTGCAAAAACTCCCACATGTGTGTTCCCGCCCAGACGCGGCGGGCGCACTGTTGGTGACCAGGTATCCCGAAGGTTTTCGGAAAACTGCCATATCAGCCAGATATGCGACCATTCCTCAAGACCGCGCAGGGCATCGGGATTTCTGAATTCGGGTTCGAAAACGATTTCAGATTCAATTTCCTCCGCAATCCCGCTCTGACGGGGTATTCCGAATTTTGATTTGAATGGTGAACTCACCCTTGCAATGATTTTCATTTCTGCCATAGCTTTTTCACCGCTTATTGATTTTATTGCATTAATATGTTACCCTAAAGTCAATAATAAGTCAATTGTGCAAGGAGGCCTTATACTTGGAATATGTTCTTAAGACCCATGAGCTTACAAAGAATTACGGAATGAAAAAAGCCGTGAACGGCGTCAGTATCAGCATTAAGAAGGGTGACATCTACGGTTTCATAGGAAAGAACGGTGCAGGAAAAACAACGCTTATGCGCTTGGTACTCGGCGCAGCAGTTCCAAGCAGCGGCACCCTCGAGCTTTTTGGCGGTCAAAACCCCGACGCTGCACGGCACCGCATAGGCTCTTTGCTTGAATCGCCGAGTCTGTACAAAAACTGCTCTGCCTATGAAAATCTAAAGCGCTTTTCTCTGCTTACAGGCAACAGCGACAAGGATATACGGGCAATTTTGCGCTTTGTTGAGCTTGGGGATACAGGCAAAAAGAAGGTCGGTCAGTTTTCACTCGGCATGAAGCAGCGCCTCGGCATTGCGATTGCCATGCTCGGTCACCCCGAATTTCTCATTCTTGACGAGCCTGTCAACGGTCTTGACCCCGAGGGCATCAAGGACATACGCGATCTCATTCTCCGCTTGAACAAGGAGCTTGGCGTTACGATTCTTGTGTCAAGTCATCTTCTGGACGAGCTTGCAAAGGTTGTTACCGTCTACGGAATTATCAATAACGGTGTGCTTGTGGAGCAGATTTCCGCAAAGGAGCTTCAACAGAAGTGCCGCCGCAGACTTCTTATCACGGTAGACGATACTGAAAAAGCCCTTGAAGTTATACGCGGTCAGCTTGGTGACATTAAGCCGAGGCTTGAGGAGAACACCATCGTCATTGACTCTCACCTTGAGGACAGCGCAGCCATCAACACCGCACTTGTTGAAAACGGAATAAGCGTTATTGAGCTTCAGCGGCAGACCGCAACCCTTGAAAGCTACTTCATGGAAAGGGTCGGTGGCTGATATGGGAAGGCTTATTAAATTTGAGCTCCGAAAGCTCCTGCTTCAGAAAACCTTTTACATTTGCATATTGTTCACATTTCTGATTAACATTTTTCAGACACGCATATCCTGGGCAGCCAGAGGTATTAGCGGCACGGACAGCGCGGGCTTTTCAATGGAAAGCATGGTCAACGCAGGCAGCAGTTTCCTTTTCACAATCATTATTGCTGTTTTTGCCGCAATTTTCATCTGCGAGGATTATAACTGCGGTACAATACGTGTCATTGTGACGCGAGGCTATACCCGCACCCAGATTTACCTTGCCAAGCTCATTGTGCTGTGCATTGCCTTTGCAGGCATGCTGCTTCTCTGCTGGCTTTCCGCAGCCATCGCCGCAAGAGTTGTATCAGGTGGCAGCAGCGACGCGCTGAATCTGAGCTTTCTTGAATCGCTTCTGTCCCAGCTTCTTATTACACTTGCCTATGCCTGTCTGTTCAATGCGGTCTGCTCCGCAATTCAGAAAAACGGCGCCGCAATTGCACTTTGCATTGTGCTTCCCCTTGCCGTAACTATTCTGCTAACCTCTTTTGAAAGCTCGGTTTCCGGCGGAGCTGATGCTTCAGGCAGAATTGAGCTGACTAAATACTGGCTTGACAGAATGCTCTCCAACGTAAGCTCCGTAAAGCCCACTGCCGAAAGCTTCAGAATTGCGCTTGCGGTGTCACCGCTCTACATTGTCGCCACAACCGCGTTGGGCTGGCTTGCAATTGCAAAGCGCGAATACTGATTTTTCGAGGAAAAACAATGAAAAAACTGCTATCTCTTATTCTTGTCCTGCTGGCGCTGTTTTCCCTTGCGGCCTGCGCCGCTAATATCGGCAACGAAGATGATCCCGTTCAGACTCTTCCTGTTGTAACCGAGCCTGTGGAAACCGAACCCGCAAAGCTTGATGAGCACGGCGTCTATACAACCAAGGAAGACGTTGCATTATTTATCCACACCTACGGTCATCTGCCTGACAACTTCATCACCAAGAAGCAGGCGCAGTCGCTTGGCTGGCCCGGCGGCAGCCTTGAGCCCTACGCTCCCGGCAAGTGCATCGGTGGAAGCTACTTCGGTAATTACGAGGGTATTCTTCCCGAAGCACCCGGCAGGAGCTACACCGAATGCGATATTGATACGCTCGGCGCGGACAGCCGCGGCGCAAAGCGCATTGTATTCTCAAACGACGGACTCATCTACTACACCGGGGACCATTACAAAACCTTTGAGCTTCTCTACGGGGAGGAAACACCATGAATATAACAATTAAAGGCTCCGAAATCTGCTGCATTGCCGACATTCACGAAAAGCTTGCCGACACGCTGGGTTTTCCCGACTACTACGGTATGAATCTTGACGCACTCCATGACTGTCTGGGGGATATTTCCGAGGAAACAAGCATAACCATAGCGGAAAGCGATATTCTATATGACCGACTGGGCATAAGCTTTGAAAAGCTTATGCGGGTGCTGAATGACACCGCACTTGAAAATGACAATCTCTATATAATAGAAATATGAATAAAAAATCCACCGTCAGTGAACGGTGGATTTTTATGTAATCACATATAGAATTTGGGCTTTTTCTTCTTAAGTCCGCCCATTGCAAATGCAGCACCCTTTGCCATGATTTCCTGGTACTTGGGCAGATGGCGGGAGGAGGTGGAGCACATGTCAATACAGCGCATGCAGCTGATGCAGGACTGCTTCTTGACCTTCATCTTAACGTCGCTGATGGCGTGCATGGGGCAGTTGTTGAAGCAGATACCGCAGCCGATACATTCCTTAGCGGGCTTGGGGTACAGAGGCAGCTTCGCGGGCTTCTTGTCCTTATACGCGGGATCGCCGGGCATCTGGACGTCCTTCATCTCGGGCTGGGCAATGACCTTACCCACGAAGTCAAGCAGCTGCTTGCGCTCGTCCTCATCGGGACGGAACTTGCCGACCTCGGGATTGAAGGCATGGGGAGTAATCATCTCTGCGCCGCCGACCACGCGGAAGCCCTTTCTCTTTACAAGATCGCTCATCTCAAGCAGAGCGTCGTCAACTGCGCGGTTGCCGTAGCAGGCAACGAGGATTGCGGGAGTATTGTCGCACTTGATGTGACTCAGGCGCTCATGCACGGGAATGGGAATGCGGCCTGCGTAAACGGGGACAAAGAAAATTGCCAGATCGTCCTTGGACATGTTCATCTCAAGGCAGCGGACGGTGATATCAATTTCGTCAGCTTCAAGAGCCTTTGCAAGCTCAACTGCCGCAAATCTGGTGCCGCCGGTGGGACTGAAGTAGAATACATACTTTTTCATATGACAAACTTCCTTTTCTGATTATCAATTTTGCTGATATAGTATTTTATCAAATTGGCTCAAAAAGTGCAAGTATGTTCGGAAAGTTTTATTATAGGATCAGGATTCAGAGCAATCCGCTTCCCCTCATGGTCCCCTTGTCAAAGATGACTGGCGGATCATTTGATTTAATAGTGAACAGTGAAAGAATAACTGAATCTAATAAACCATCACCGTGTCATTCTGAGCGAAGCGAAGAATCCCCAATTATATTTGTCGCCGCAGGAGATTCTTCGTCGCTGTGCTCCTCAGAATGACAGTTTTTGCTGCGTAGTAACTACACATAAAAACAAGCCCCGACTTTCGTCGGGGCTTCAAGGTGTAGACAAACCCCCGATCCTGTCATTCCGAGACCAGTCCGCAGACTGGTCGTGGGAATCCGTTCTCTTTGAAAAACATTGATATATCAGAGCTTTCAGGGGAAACGGATTGCCACACCAGTGACATCGGTCACTGGTTCGCAATGACAAATCTATACTTTGTCTACAGGCTGAAGCCCCGACTTTCGTCGGGGCTTGTCCTGTTTTAAAAGGCTTTACATGGCCTCTATTTCCTTTATTACGTATTCATTGCCCTGAATGAGATAGGTATCCTCACTCTTGCAGTAGGGGCAAATCTTTGCGTATTTCAGGGTTTCGTAAGTTTTTCCGCAATTTTCGCAGTAGGTAACGGCGTCGATCTTCTCGACCTTCATCTCAGTATCCTGAAGATATCTGGTCTTTTTTCTTGCCCAGTTCCAGAAGTCAACAATGTACTCGGGAACTATGCCGGAAACCTCGCCTATCTGCAGGGTGACGGCAGCAACAACACTGAGATTGTTCTCCTCAACCAGCTTTTCCACTTCTTCAATTACGTAATTAACTGTTCCAAGCTCATGCATGGATTTTTCCTCCGGGGATATAAGCGCTGACTGAAAAATCAGTCAGCGCTTATTTAATTGAAATTACTTACCGAGCTTTGCCTTGATGTCCTTGATGGCGATCTTGCCGGCACGCTTTACCATGTAAGGTACGATGCCGCCGAACTTGCCTTCGGAGGTGCGCATGACGGCACCGTCCTTAACATCGCGGGACAGGTGGACCGCGTCAAATTCGCAGCGGGTGGTGCAGAGGCCGCAGCCGATGCAGCGGTTGGTGTCAACGATGGTGGCACCGCAGCCGAGGCAGCGGGAAGCTTCCTTCTTGACCTGATCTTCGGTGAAGGTCAGACGGTCGTCCTTCATGGTCTTTGCCTTCTTGAGATCCTTGCCGGGAACCTGACGGCCGGGCTTGTCGAAGCTCTCAACGCCCAGAACGATGTCCTGCTTGTTGAGCTCGATGAAGTCGCGGCGGTTACGTGCAAGAGTGAGGCTCTGGCCGGGATGTACGTAGCGGTGCAGGGACTCAGCTGCTTCCTTACCTGCTGCGATAGCATCAATTGCGAACTTGGGACCGGTGAGGCAGTCACCGCCGACGAAGATGTCGGGCTGTGCGGTCTGGAGGGTGAAGCCGTCTGCAACAGCATTGCCCTTTTCGCCCTTTTCCATAGCGCCGGTATCCAGCTCGCCCCATTCGATCTTCTGGCCGATTGCAGCGATAACATTGTTGAACTTGTATTCGCCCTTGTCGGTCTTCAGGCCGACAACCTTGCCGTCCTTGCCGAGAATTTCAACGGGCTTGTTCTCGAATACGAACTTGACGCCCTCTTCCTTGGCTTCTGCAACTTCAGCGGGGTCAGCGGGCATATCGGATTCCTTGCGGCGGTAAACGACGGTTACGTCTGCGCCGAGGCGGATTGCGGTACGTGCAACGTCCATTGCAACATTGCCGCCGCCGATAACTGCGACCTTCTTGCCGAGCTTGACTTCGTTGCCGAGGTTGACTTCCTTCAGGAAGTCGATACCGCCGAGAACGCCTGCAAGGTCTTCGCCCTCAACGCCGAGCTTTGCGCTCTTCTGTGCGCCGATTGCAACGTAGAAGCCCTTGTAGCCCTGCTCACGCAGCTGCTGAATGGTGATGTCCTTGCCGACCTCAACGCCCATCTTGAACTTTACGCCCATCTTCTTGAGCACGTCGATTTCAGCCTTGACAACGTTCTTCTCCAGACGGAAGCTGGGGATACCCAGAGTCATCATGCCGCCGGGAACCTTGTTCTTATCATAAACTACCACGGGGTAGCCCATCTTTGCCAGATAGAATGCACAGCTCAGACCGGAGGGACCTGCACCGATAACTGCGATCTTCTCCTCGTAGTCTTCCTTGGAGAGTCTTCTGGTGCGGCGGTCGGGAATGTAGCGATCCTTTTCGTTCAGTTCCTGAGCAGCAATGAACTTCTTGATTTCGTCGATAGCAACGGGCTGGTCAACGGTGCCGCGGGTGCAGGCGTCTTCGCAGCGGCGGTTGCAGATGCTGCCGCAGATTGCGGGGAAGGGGTTATCCTGCTTGATGAGAGCAAGAGCGTCGCGGTAGCGGCCTTCTGCTGCCATCTTGATGTAGCCCTGAACTGCGATATGTGCGGGACATGCGGTCTTACAGGGAGCTGTACCGGTATCGTAGCAGTTGATCTGATTCTTGTTCTTGTAATCCTCTTCCCACATGTGCTTGCCCCACTTGGTGTCTGCGGGGTTGGGGAACTTGGGATATTCGATGGGGCCGGACTTGGTGCAGAGCTTCTGACCGAGCTTTGCAGCACCTGCGGGGCAGACCTCGACGCACTTGCCGCAGGCTACGCACTTCTCGGTTTCGACGTGTGCGCGGTAAGCGGAAGCGGAAAGGTTGGGGGTATTGAAGAGCTGGCTGGTACGGAGAGCGTAGCAGACACCGAGAGCGCAGTTGCAGATTGCGAAAATCTTTTCCTCGCCGTCGATGTTGGTGATCTGATGTACGTAGCCCTCTTCCTCTGCGCGCTGCAGAACTTCCATAACCTGCTCGTAGGAGGCGTTGGAGATGCCGTCCTTGCCGGTTTCGTCGCAGTATCGTGCGCAGTCGCCCACAGCGATGCACCAGTACTCGGGCATATCGCCGGAGCCGCGGCCGTTGAAGGATTCAACAGTACGGCAGGAGCAGCGGCCGATTGCGTAGTAGTCATACTTCTTCAGCCAGTGGGACAGATGCTCAACGGAAACAGACTTGCTTTCGTGGGCAATTGCCTTCTCCACGGGGATAACGTGCATACCTACGCCGGAGCCGCCGGGAGGAACGAGCTGGGTGATGCCTTCCAGGGGAAGACGAGCCATATTGTTGAAGAATTCGGTAACTTCGGGGTACTTCTCGATCTGTTTCTGCTTCATGTTCAGGAACTCTGCTGCACCGGGAACGAAACGGGGCAGAATGTACTGCTTGGTGTGAGTATCATTCTCCCAGTTGTACTCGATGATGCCGATCTCGCTCATTTCCTGCATCTTTGCATCGAGCTTGCTCTTTTCCCAACCGGTCTTCTTGACCATCTCATCGAGGGTCACGGGAACGCGGTTCTTGGGCATCTTGAGTGCGATGTCGACCATGTCGTCATCAAGGATGTTGCACAGACCCCAGTATTCGGGATCTGCTTCGGTGATCTTCTCGATGCCAAGCATCTGCATGGCACGGTCAGTCATCTTTTTGCCGAGTTTAAATAGTTTCTCTTTGTTGGTTACCATTATGTACTCCTTTCAAATGTATATAAAATTACATTTTTTATTTTACACC
Source organism: Oscillospiraceae bacterium (assembly GCA_045601285.1). GTDB lineage: Bacteria > Bacillota > Clostridia > Oscillospirales > Oscillospiraceae > F23-B02. The sequence goes on along the minus strand of JAZRZJ010000038.1, from coordinate 9,269 downwards.
AACGATAAGTATAACACATTTAAATAAAATTTCAATATACAAAAAATACACATTGTGAGGTTTTTAACTTGATTTCGACAATTATTTGCCGCTCAGGTTGTCATAACATACTGTGCAATATGTCTATTATCATGTATAAGCTTTTGCCATAAATGACAAAACGGTTTTTTTATCATATCTTCCGATTGATTTTATGATGAGCGATGATATAATTATAATAGTAAGTCAAAAAAATAACCCAAAAAGGAGAATTACATATGGCACAGTTAAGACCCAAGATAGTCAAGCTCGCCAAGGTCATCGGCGGACCCTCCGGTCTTCTGGTGAAGATTGACGAGAATACTCCCGAGTACTACTGCATGGCCGATATCGTCAGCGATTTTGAAGCTGACATCGCCATTGCCGCAGGTCTGCGTAAGGAGCGCACGGCACCCTGGCTGGCAAAGAAAGTGGGCAAGACCGTTGAGGAGATCATGCCCGCATTGGACAACCTTGTTTACTACGGCGTTTTCCGCCGCACCTACAGTGCTGAAGCAGGTCAGGACGTTTACTTCCTGCAGATCTTCGCTCCCGGCATTCTGGAAATGATGGTAAACAATCAGGAGCTGCTGAAGACTCACCCCGAAGTCGGCCGCGCATTTGAGGAATACACCCGTCTGCGTATGCAGTCCCTCGGACCCATGCTCCCCGACGGCTACGGACTCATGCGTGTTATTCCCGTTGAGAGCGCCATCAAGGACAATCCCGATGCGGACGAGTTTGAAAAGCTCAGCTATTACCTGAACAAGTACGACACCTTCTCTCTGTCCCCCTGCTCCTGCCGTGCCTCCCGCACCAGCATCGGTGACGGCTGCGGACATCTGGACGAGGATATGTGCATCCAGATGGGCAAGGGTGCCGAGCATTACATCCGTTCCGGACGTGCAAAGCAGATCACCAAGGAGGAGGCACTCGAGGTTATCAAGCGCGCCGAGGAAAACGGCCTCATGCACGATATCCCCAACATCGAGGAAGCCGGCGACAGCGCTGCAATCTGCAACTGCTGCTCCTGCGCCTGCTTCGGTCTGCGTGCCGGCATGATGTTCGGCGCCCGCGATGCGATCCGCTCCAACTATGTTGCGGTGGTTGACGAGGCAAAGTGTGTTGCCTGCGCACAGTGTGTTGAGGTCTGCCCCGGCAACGCGCTGAAGCTCGGTCAGAAGCTCTGCTCCACGGCAGACACCTCCGCACCCGACTATGTAAAAATCACCGACACCGTCTTCGTCAAGAAGGCATTTAATCCCGACTACCGCGAGAACCGCGAGGATACCCTCCCCAGCGGCACCGCTCCCTGTAAGGTGGCCTGCCCCGCTCACGTTCCCGTTCAGGGTTATCTGAAGCTGGCGGCCCAGGGCAGATACACCGAGGCTCTCGAGCTTATCAAGAAGGAGAACCCCTTCCCCGCAGTCTGCGGCAGAATCTGCAACAAGCGCTGTGAGGCTGAATGCACCCGCGGCAAAGTTGACGAGGCAGTTGCAATCGACGAGGTAAAGCGCTTCATCGCTGACCATGACATGAGCGCCGAAACCCGCTTCGTTCCCAAGATGGTGAACCAGATCGGACGTCCCTACACCGAAAAAATCGCAATCATCGGTGCAGGTCCTGCGGGCATGAGCTGTGCCTACTACCTTGCAAACAAGGGTTACCCCGTAACCGTATTTGACCGCAACCCCGTTCCCGGCGGCATGCTGACTCTCGGCATTCCTGCCTTCCGTCTTGAGAAGGACGCTCTGAATGCGGAAATCGACGTTCTCAGAGAAATGGGCGTTGAGTTCAAGTGCGGCGTTGAAGTGGGCAAGGACATCACCATTCAGCAGCTCCGTGAAGAAGGCTACAAGGGCTTCTACCTTGCAATCGGCGCACAGAAGGCCGCGCCTCTCGGTGTTCCCGGTGAGGAGCTCAAGGGTGTGTTCGGCGGCATCGACTTCCTGCGCGAAGTCAACCTCGGCAATAAGGTAAAGGTCGGCAAGAAGGTTGTCGTCGTCGGCGGCGGCAATGTTGCCATGGACGTTGCCCGCACCGCAGTACGCCTGTGCGACGATGTAACCGTTGTTTATCGCCGCAAGGAATCCGATATGCCCGCCGATCCCGAGGAAGTTGCAGAGGCAAAGGAAGAGGGCGTAAAGTTCGTATTCGAGTACAAGCCCGTTGAAATCGTAGGCAAGAGCGGCAAGGTCTGCGCTCTCAAGTGCGACAAGGGCGAGGTTGAGTGTGATACCGTCATTGCCGCCATCGGTCAGCGCATCGACTGGGGCAATCTGGACGTGGGCGAGCTCAAGACCACTGAAAAGGGCGCAGCCATTGCAGACGCCCTCACCTATCAGACCGCACAGCCCGACATCTTTGTTGGCGGCGACTGCTACACCGGTCCCAAGTTTGCAATTGACGCAATCGCGGCAGGCAAGGAAGCAGCAATTTCCCTGCACCGCTATGTACATCCCGGTCAGACTCTCACCATGGGCCGTGACCGCAGGATCTACCGTGCTCTCGACAAGGACGCAGCACTTGTAGGTGTCGGCGGCTTCGACCACGAGCACCGTCAGGTACGCGGCTACAACGCAGAAAAGGCAAAGAGCTTTGCCGATTCCCGTGTCACCTTCACCGAGGAGCAGGTTCGCAAGGAAACCGCACGCTGCCTGGGCTGCGGTGCCACCAAGGTTGACGAATATCTCTGCATCGGCTGCGGTCTCTGTACCACAAAGTGCAAGTTTGACGCAATCAAGCTGAAGAAGGTTCGCAACTGGCACGCAGGCACCTTTGAAACTCTGCCCATCAAGATGGTTGAGGGCATGGTGAAGCGTACCGCAAAGATTGCCGTAAACAAGGCTGTCGAAAAGATTACCAAGTAATCCGTCTTCTGAATTCTCGGAGCAAAACCCGGCACAGCGGGTTTGCTCCGAAGAGGACGAGCAATGGAATGAGTGAGCTTTCATGTTCACATGGAAGCGAATGATATGGAATTTGCGAGGACGTCATGCACGAGTTAGGTATTTGTGACGCAATGCTGAAAATGGTCCGGGGCGTCATGAAGGACGAGGGGCTTGAGGGAATAAACAAAATCACCGTGGAGGTTGGAAACCTCAGCGGAGTTGTGCCGCGCTTCATGGAGGAATGCTGGGTTGCCGTTGTTGACGGCACGGAGCTTGAAGGCACCGTGCTTGTGGCGGAGGAGCTAATCGGCAGGGCAAAATGCCTTGAATGCGGTGAGGAATTTGATGCTGACCTCAACTGTCTCAGATGTCCCGAATGCAGCAGCGATATGATCACTCCCCTTTCGGGCCGCGATTTGACCATTAAGGAAATAGAAGCATACTAATACTAAATCCCCGTACCGTGAGGTACGGGGATTGTTGTTTACCAATGGTCAGTATCTTCAGTTTCAAGAGTATTCAGGATCTCCCATATCTGCACGGCGATCTCTCCCGTGGGGTCATCAAGCCCGTAGTAAATATCTTCTCCTGTTCTCGTGGTTTCAATCACATTCACATGAGTCGGGTCGTTTATCTTGAAGCTATAGTTTATAAAGTTTTCACCTTCAACCCAAAGCAAGTATTCGCAGAGATATTCTGCATACTCGCCTCTGTTCATACCGCTCATAAGGGACACAAGCTGCGCTCTTTGCTCGTCACTTGCAATAAGATAATTGCCCGAGCTTATCACGTCAAAGGAAAAAAGGGTTTCATCAAAACGGTAGAACACCACCGCCGCCTCCGCCCTTGTCACATAGTCGTGAGGTCGGAAATTGCCGTTTTTATCTCCACGCATGATGCCCGTTTCCCGCACAAGCTTCACTCCGTCCTTGGCAAAATCGGAAACCGTATTCTCATCAAGGAAGCTTACGTCCTTATGTGCGTTCAGAAGCTGGGGATCCTCCCAGAACGTTGCCTTTATATACTCCGCGTATCTTGCGACCATGCAGGCGATCTGCTCCCGGGTGATGAAATCATCGGGCTTAAACAGCTCCTCCGTCACGCCGAGGGTAATTCCGCGGCTATATGCCCATTTAACTCCCTCGGCGCACCACATAGTATCGGGTACGTCCTTGAAATTCACGGCTTCCGCGTTCTTGTCCATGTACCCGCAAATACCGCGGCTCATTCTGCACAGAGCGGTTACGAACATTCCGCGGGTCATGTATGTATCGGGGGAAAATGTATCCTCCGATGTTCCCTTCATTATGCCGCAAGTCTCACAGTAGTTCGCGCTGTATTCGTACCACGCTCCCTTCGGTACATCGGAATACGCCAGTGCCGCAGGCATAAGCGCCAGCATCAGCACGACCGTCAATATGAGTGATATTATTCTTTTCATATCAGCACCTCCAATAGCTTTGTAAATTCATCTTCCGTGAGTCTGTCTGCCCGCACGAAGTAATCAAGTCCGTCCTTTGAAAAGCTTGCAACGTATACTCCGCCGTTTTCTGCCGCAATGACCCTTGTTCCGTGTATATCTGTAGGTATCATGCCCTCGGAGTTAATATAGCTTATACTTCCGTCATGGCATATAGATATGATAAGGTTGCCGCGGCCGTTGTAATACTCAAAAACGTTGTTGTGGGCATCCTCGGGATAATAATAGAAATTGTTATACATTCTGTAACCCGGCATGTCAAGGCTTATGCCGTAGAGTTCCATTATCTCATCATATCTCATATAGCGCTTCGTATCTTCAGGGGTGTCAGAATCGGAATCGGAATCAGCATCAGCGTCGGCATCCGCATCGTCGTCGGCATCTGCATCCGCATCACCTTCCCACCTTTCAGGGTCAACATAGTAAATCGCACTTGCGGTGTAGTATTTTACGGGCTCGCATTGATTTATTACAAGCCTTATCCCCTCGGGCTGCGATGCGGGTGTCTGCGTCGGCTTCGGCGCAGGTGTTTGCTGCGGTGTGGGTGTTTGCGTGATTTCGGGGCTCTGCGTTTCCTCGATACGTTGCGTAATCACGGGCGGCTCGACAATATCTGGAATGAGCTGCGGGTCTTTGAGAAGCCCGCTGCCGATGATTATTATTGCGGTGCAGGCGGCAAGGGCAAGAGCGCCGATAATCGCGCCGCGTTTTTTGTTTTTCGGCTCATATACCTCGGCTATGATTTCATCCTCAAGCCCGCCCACGGCGTCGATTATTGCATCGGAAATATTCATACCAAGCCCTCCTTCCGCAGATAATCTCTCAGTTCTTTACGCATATCGCAGAGAATATGACGAACACGCTGGTCATTTATTTTTTCTTCCTCCGCGATGGTTTTTGTTGCCTTGAACTCAAAATAGCGCTTCAGAAAAACCCTGCGCTTTACTCCGTCGCAGCCTTTGAGATACTCCCCTATGGCCCTTGAAAGCTCCCTTTCCGCCAATTTTTCGTCCATATCAAAGCACGAAGGAAATTCCTCGTTAAGCTCTTCAAGGGCGCGGCAGTATTCGCTGTCGCGTTTCAGCTTTCTGAATCGGTCAATGGACAGGTTGCGGGTGATTTTTGCGATAAACGCCTTGAAATTCAAGGGTTTTTCGGGAGGAATGACATTCCACAGCCGCAGCAGCACGTCAGAAAGGCACTCCTCCTCATCTCTCGCATCGTTGAGTATTCTGCTGCATATCGACAGGCAGAACAGACCGTATTTATTTTTTGTTTCGCTTATGGCTGACTCGTCCCTGCGCCAGAACAAGTCGATTATCTTTGTATCTTCCATAGAGCACTCCCCGGAGCTTACTGTATATATAGACGAAGGCGGTGCATAGTTTGTTCAGGAAAATTTCATGTTATTGTACACTATATTTATTTTCGTTTCAAATGTTAATCTGCATTTATAATTACGCTGCTTCCGTTGTAAAACATGATATCCGGAGGCCAGGGGTTACAGCTTCTTATTTTCCACCAAAACGAAAAACACCTGCCGTAGTAGGTGTTTCCGTTTTGGTGGAGCATAGGGGGGTCGAACCCCTGGCCTGTGCTTGCTTCGCCGCACAGACGCCTTCGGCGTTTTTGATTTAAATTTCAAATCGTTTTGCTCGCCGCTGTCGCGGCAACCGCAAAACATGATATCTGGAGGCCAGCGGTTACAGCTTCTTATTTTCCACCAAAACGAAAAACACCTGCCGTAGCAGGTGTTTCCGTTTTGGTGGAGCATAGGGGGGTCGAACCCCTGGCCTCCAGATTGCGAACCTGGCGCTCTACCAACTGAGCTAATACCCCGTATTTTCTTTGCTCTGTTATTATAGCACACTTTCCGTTTTTGTAAAGAAAATATTTGTTGATTAAATCTCCCCTATGAGTTATAATACCTTTGCGGCTTTTGACAAGGCTGCACTAGTTGGGGAGCCAGCGGTGCCCTGTAACCTGCAATCCGCTACAGCAGGAATGAATTCCCAACCGAGGATATGTCATGTGCCGTCTGACTCCGGTAAGCAGCGTTGACGAGTCGGTCTCGCGCAACGGAAACCCGTGAACCATGTCAGGCGGGGAACCGAGCAGCATTAAGCGGTGCTTTTCGTGTGCCGTGAGGGTGCCGGTTCTGAGCCGGCTGCCGGCGTAACGGGTATATGGCCTATTCGGAGTAGGGTGTGCAGTCTTGTCAAAAGCCGTAACCATATCTGAAAGGAGTTTGAGATAATGTATCAGGCGCTTTACCGTAAATGGCGTCCCAAGACCTTCGACCAGGTCGTCGGTCAGGAGCACATTACCGAAACCCTTAAAAATCAGATAATGACGGACAGACTTTCCCACGCTTACCTCTTTATCGGAACTCGCGGAACGGGTAAGACCACCTGTGCAAAAATTCTTGCCAAGGCGCTCAACTGCGAGCAGCCCGTAAACGGCAATCCCTGCTGCAAATGCGCTGCCTGCCGTGGTATTGAGGACGGAAGTATCCTTGACGTTGTTGAAATCGACGCCGCCTCCAACAACAAGGTTGAGCACGTGCGTGCGCTGCGCGAGGAGGCCGTATTCTCCCCCGTTTCCGTCAAAAAGCGCGTTTATATCATCGACGAGGTTCACATGCTCACCTCCTCGGCCTTCAACGCTCTGCTGAAAATTCTTGAGGGGCCTCCCGAGCATCTCACCTTCATACTGGCAACCACGGAGCTCAACAAGGTTCCCGCAACCATTCTTTCCCGCTGTCAGCGTCACAGCTTCAGGCGTCTTGGTACGGATACCATTGCCTCCCACCTGCTGAACATTGCGGAGAAGGAAAATTTTGACCTTGAGCCTAACGCGGCAAAGCTTATCGCAGGTCTTGCCGAAGGCGGTATGCGTGATGCCATTTCCCTGCTTGACCAGTGTTCAGGCTTTGAGCACATAGATGTTGACGCGGTTTACTCCTCCATGGGACTTACGGGCAACCGCCGTATTTCCATGATAATGGACAGCACCACAAGACACAACGCCGAAGGCGCAATCGAGCTTTTCAACGAGCTGTGGCGTGACGGCAAGGACCCCTGCACCTTCCTCGGTGAGCTTAACACGCTTCAGCGCGACTGTCTCATGCTCCAGATTTCCCCAAAAGCAAAGAGCAATCTGCTTTCGGGCGGCTACACGCTTGAGCTTCTTTCGGCGCTAAACAGAAGAATTACAAAAGCGGAGCTTATCAGCCGCATTGACACCGTTTCCGAATATCTCGCAAAAGCGAAGGACGCACCCAGCTCCAAGCTCATTGCCGAGCTTTGCATTATTTCTCTCTGCGACCCGTCGCTCACCGATGATGCCGCCGCACTCCGCGGCAGAATATCCGCGCTTGAGGCGAAGCTTGCGGGCATTGAAACCGGTGCAATCAAGGTTCAGGCAGAGCATTTCTCCCCCGCTTCCGCAACTGAGGCTGCTTCACAGGACGATGAAGAAAACGAGGAGGACGATATACCCTTTGCGGAAATTCCCGAGGACACTCCGCGCCCCGACAGACACTATGCCGAAGAGGACGGTCCCGAAGACATAGACCCCGCACAGTTTACGGAGTATCAGCCCGAGGATGACCTGCTTGACAAGGCGGCGGGAGGAAATCCGGTTCAGCTTAATCCCGATGCCTCACCCGAAGCGGAAAAGGCACCCGTCGACAGCGATGCGCTGTGGCAGGAGATCGTGGAAAAGGCCGAGGACAAGCTTTCCATGATGATCTGCTCCTTCATAGGAAACAAGACAAAGGTGCGCGGCGAGGTCAGCTACGATGCGCTTGACATCTATGCGGAAAAAGGCGTACCCTACAACAACATCAACAATCAGGACGTCATTATCCGTCTGCGTGCGGCGGCAGCGGAGGTTACGGGCCGCAGTCTGAGGGTTTCCGTTCATGAAATGGACGCCTCGGCAAACGCTCCCACAAGAAGTCTTGAGGAGCTGAAGAAATTCAGGGAAACCAGACTTGTCTGATTTTTAATATGTAAAAAATATAATTAACTATAGGAGGATTTTACTATGGCAAAAGGCGGTTATCGCGGCGGTATGCCCGGCGGCAACCAGGCCAGCATGATTAAGCAGGCTCAGAAGATGCAGGAAGAGTTCATGAAGATGCAGCAGGAGCTTGAAAGCAGAGAGTTCACCGCTCAGGCAGGCGGCGGCGCTGTCAAGGCTACCATGGTCGGCACCCGTCAGCTCAAGAGCATCGAAATCAGTCCCGAGGCAGTTGACCCCGAAGACGTTGAGATTCTTCAGGACATGATCGTTGCAGCCGTCAACGAGGCAATCACCATGAGTGACGATGCCACCAACGCGGCAATGAGCAAGCTCTCCCCCATGGGCATGGGCTTCCCGTTTTAATAAAAAATGCTTCCCGACGGGAAGCATTTTTTATTAAAACACTTATTCACTATAAACGGTATCTTCTCAACTTTTCTTTGTTTCGCCAAAGAAAAGTTGCAAAAGAAACGCGACCAAGGGCTCTGCTCGCCCTTTGGAAACCTCGCTGTCAGCAAGTCCAAACCGCGCAGAACCCATATCCGCGCATAATCTTAATATTTTCTTCCCCGATGCAGACATATCTGCAAGTCTTAACTTCCACGCCACGCACATCTTTACAGCTCCTGCGGTGCAGATTTCAAACGCTTTTTCCGAAAAACATCTGTCTTTGCGAATCAGTGCGCACACTGGTGTGGCAATCCGTTCTCTACTAATCCCTGACGCGCAAAAAGCAGCTCTTTGGGCGGTGCGCCATAGGGCTTAACAGCCTTGAAAGAATCTGTTTCCCGCAATACTGCGTTAAAAAGCCTCGGAATACATCGCCAGTATTCCTGCGTTTTTTGCCTTGT
>JAZRZJ010000037.1:0-15594 GCA_045601285.1 Oscillospiraceae bacterium | reverse complement strand
CGCGCCGCCATGAAAAACGGCACCCCCGTGGGCCTGAAGGCGAAGGAGTATGTGGAAAGCGGAAAGCTGGTTCCCGATGAGGTCATCATCGGCATCGTAAACGAGCGTCTTGCAGAGAGTGACTGCGCAAACGGTTACATTCTCGACGGCATGCCCCGCACCATTCCCCAGGCAGAGGCTCTGGAGAATATCGGTATTGATATTGACTGCGCACTTTCCATTGAGATCGCGGATCAGGTCATTATCGACCGCATGAGCGGCCGCCGCACCTGCAAGGACTGTAGCCAGACCTTCCACGTCGTTTCCAATCCCCCAAAAGTCCCGGGCAAATGCGACTTCTGCGGCGGTGGGCTCACCATCCGCAAGGACGACGCTCCCGAGACCGTAAAGGCAAGATTGGAGACCTACCATAAGGAAACCGAGCCTCTCAAAGCCTTCTATGAGGCAAGAGGCAAACTGAAGTCTGTTGAAAACCAGCCCACTATCGAGGCAACAACAGACGTCATCAAGGCAGCACTGGGTATCTGATCTATGGCTAAGGAAACCGTTACGATCAAATCCCCGGCAGAGATCGAGCTCATGCGCCAGGCCGGACGGATAACCGCCGGGGCGAGAACCATCGCCCGTCAGGCCATTGCCGACGGCGTGACCACGAAGGAGATCGACAGAGCTGTCAATGAATTTATCAGGAAATCCGGCGCTATCCCTACTTTTAAGGGATACGGCGGATTCCCCGGAAGCGCATGCATCTCCGTGAATGACGTAGTTATTCACGGCATACCCGGCAAACGCATCGTGCATAACGGCGACATCGTCTCCGTTGATGTGGGCGCCACCTTCAAGGGCTACGTCGGCGACTGCGCGGGAACCTATCCCTGCGGCGAGATCTCCGATGAAGCAAAAAAGCTCATCGAGGTCACAAGACAGAGCTTCTTTGAGGGGCTGAAGTTCGCAAAGGTCGGTTACCGTGTAAACGATATCGGCGCTGCGATACAGGAGTATGTTGAGAGCTTCGGCTATTCCGTCGTCCGCGAATTCGTGGGCCACGGAGTCGGACGCGATATGCACGAAGCTCCCGAAGTACCCAATTATAAAGTCAGACTCGCAGGCGGAAATCCGCGTCTCGTCCCCGGCATGACGATCGCAGTCGAGCCCATGGTAAACATCGGCGGCTGGCAGGTCAGGGTGCTTGACGACGGCTGGACAACGGTGACCGCAGACGGAACGCTCTCGGCTCATTACGAAAACACCATCGCGATAACCGACGGCGAGCCCGAGATACTGACAATGGCAGAGGATATTTAACTAAAGCCAGACCATGGAGGAAATTTACATTGGCTAAAGACGACGTAATCGAACTCGAGGGCACGGTAGTTGAATCCCTGCCCAACACAACGTTCAAGGTAGATATCGGCCACGGACACACCGTGCTTGCCACTATCTCCGGAAAACTCAGAATGAACTTCATCAGAATTCTCCCCGGCGATAAGGTCACCGTTCAGGTTTCACCCTATGATCTGAACCGCGGCAGAATCACCTGGAGAACCAAGTAGGAGGTAAAACAAATGAAAGTAAGACCTTCCGTGAAGCCCATGTGCGAGAAGTGCAAGATCATCAAGCGCAAGGGCAAAGTCATGGTTATTTGCGAAAACCCCAAGCACAAGCAGAGACAGGGCTAATTTAGTTTTCGTAAGCGCTGAACGATCCGCATTCGGCGTTCTGCGGTTATTTTGACTCGCAGCCGCGTTACTTTTCCTTGAAATACACAAAGTATTCCTGCGAAAAAGATGCCTTGCCGCAGCTCAAAATTACGCGCAGCCCGCTCTCTGCGAATCATTCATCACTTACTCATATAAACTTTAAAAAACTTGTCTAAAATCAATAGTATAATCCCGCATGGACCGGAGGCTCCCTCCGGCGGGACTAAGCCAACGGATCCGTAAAAATGCGGAATAAAAATCGAAAGGAATGATCGATCAATATGGCACGTATAGCCGGCGTTGACCTGCCCAAGGACAAGAGAATCGAAATCGGACTCACTTATGTCTACGGTATCGGCAGAACCAGCGCAACCAAAATACTGGAAATGACCGGTATTAACCCCGACACCCGCGTAAAAGACCTCACCGAAGAGGAAGAGGCAAAGCTCCGTGAATGCATTGACAAGAACTACATCGTAGAAGGCGACCTCCGCCGCTCTGTAGCACTTGATATCAAGCGTCTCACCGAAATCGGCTGCTACCGTGGCCTGCGCCATCGCCGTGGCCTTCCCGTTCGCGGTCAGCGCAGCAAGACAAACGCTCGTACCCGCAAGGGCCCGAAACGCACCATCGCAAATAAGAAGAAGTAAGGAGGGATATGAATTATGGCAGCTAATGCAAAGAAAAAAGTAAGAACCAGACGCAGAGAGCGTAAGAACATTGAAAAGGGCCAGGTTCATATCAGCTCTTCCTTCAACAACACCATGGTAACCATCACTGACACTCAGGGCAATGCTATTTCTTGGGCATCTGCAGGCGGTCAGGGCTTCCGTGGCAGCAGAAAATCCACCCCCTTCGCAGCACAGACCGCAGCAGAAGTAGCAGCCAAGGCAGCTATGGAGCATGGTCTTAAGACCGTCGAAGTATTCGTAAAGGGCCCCGGCTCAGGCCGTGAAGCCGCAATCCGCGCTCTCCAGACCGCAGGTCTGGAAGTAACGATGATCAAGGACGTAACCCCCATTCCTCACAATGGCTGCCGTCCTCCCAAGCGTCGTCGCGTCTAACAGAAGGAGGAAAAAGATTATGGCAAGATATACTGAAGCAGTCTGCCGCCAGTGTCGCAGAGAGGGCCAGAAGCTCTTCCTGAAGGGCGACCGCTGCTATACCGACAAGTGCGCTCTGGCTTCCAGAGCATACGCACCCGGCCAGCATGGCCAGGGCCGCAGCAAGAGCTCCGAGTACGGCCAGCAGCTCCGTGAGAAGCAGAAGGCAAAGCGTTACTACGGCGTTCTTGAAAGCCAGTTCCGCAGCTACTATGAGATGGCAGAGCGTCGTCCCGGCAAGACCGGCGAGAACCTCCTCTCCATTCTCGAATGCCGTCTCGACAACGTTGTTTACCGTCTCGGCTTTGCAATGAGCCGTGCAGAAGCACGTCAGATGGTTTCCCATGGCCACTTTACCGTAAACGGCCGCAAGGTCAACATTCCCAGCTACCAGGTAAAGCCCGGCATGGTTATCACTCTCAAAGAGAGCAGCCGTGGCATTGAAAAGATCAAGGCCAACATTGAGGCAAATGCTTTCCGTCCCGCACCCAAGTGGCTTGAGTACGATGCAAATAACCTTATCGCAAAGGTTGCAGCAGTACCCGCACGTGATGACATTGACCTTCCCATCGAAGAGCATCTCATTGTCGAGTTGTACTCCAAGTAATACAGACACCCTCATTGGTAAGCTGAACAATCTCAGGGCGTTCGCGTGAACGCCGAACTTAAAATAGGAGGGTTATATTTAATATGATCGAAATTGAAAAGCCCCGCATCGAATGTATAGAGACTCCCACCGACAGTGCTTACGGCAAGTACATCGTTGAGCCTCTGGAGCGTGGCTACGGCACGACACTTGGTAACTCTCTGCGCAGGGTTTTATTGTCATCTCTTCCCGGAACCGCTGTAACCAGCATTAAGATTGCCGGAGTGCAGCATGAGTTCTCCACCATTCCCGGCGTTAAGGAAGACGTAACCGAGATCGTTCTTAATATTAAGAGCATCATCGCTCGTCTCCACTCCGAAGATGAAAAGGTCGTCCGCATTGAAGCATCCGGCGAAGGCGTTGTCACCGCAGGCGACATCAAGGCAGACGCGGAAATTGAGATACTCAATCCGGAGCAGCCCATAGCAACTCTCGGACCCGACGGTGCGCTCTCCATGGAGCTCACCTTTGACCACGGCAGAGGCTATGTATCTGCTGACAAGAACAAGAACCCCCAGACTGCAATCGGAACCATTCCTGTTGATTCAATTTACACTCCTGTCATCAAGGTCAACTACTCTGTTGAAAATACCCGTGTAGGTAACCAGACCGACTTTGACAAGCTGACACTGGAGGTATGGACTGACAAGACCATCACCGCAAGAGACGCAGTTTCTCTGGGTGCAAAGATTCTCTGCGACCACTTTGCTCTGTTCACCGACCTGTCTGACACCATCAGCAACCACAGCACTGTTGTGGAAAGAGTCGAGGCACAGCACGATAAGGTCCTTGAGATGACCATTGAAGAACTTGATCTGTCCGTGAGAAGTTTCAACTGCCTCAAGCGCGCAAACATCAATACTGTCGAAGACCTCATCTCCAAGACTCAGGACGAGATGATAAAGGTCCGCAACCTCGGACGCAAGTCCCTCGAGGAAGTCGAGCACAAGCTCGCTATGATGGGACTGTCTTTGGCATCCGAAGATAACCAGTAAGCTCTCAAGAAGGAGGAAAAAGCGAAATGCCTGGTACAAGAAAGCTCGGCAAGACCACCGATCAGCGTATGGCAATGCTCCGCCAGCAGGTAACTGACCTGCTTGACAAGGGCACCATGACCACCACCGTCACCCGCGCAAAGGAGATCGCACCCCTGGCCGAGAATATCATAACCCTGGGAAAGAAGAAGAATCTCGCAGCATACCGTCAGATTCTGTCCTTCATTACCCGCAAGGAAGTTGCAAGAAAGGCTTGCAACGAGCTGGCAGACAAGTATGCAGACCGTAATGGCGGCTACACCCGCATTACCCGCATCGGAGCCCGTCGCGGCGACGCAGCCGAGATGGCAGTCATCGAACTCGTCTGATAGTTTAAACAAACTCAAAGACCGCTGCGAAAGTAGCGGTCTTTTTTACGCGACGGGCTCCGATATCATCTCCGTCGGTTGCCGCTTCAGCGGCGAGACGGAGGATAATTAAAATCAAAAGGCTTTTTGACGGCGAAGCCGTCAGAAAAGCCCGTCGCGGCGACGCAGCCGAGATGGCAGTTATCGAACTCGTCTGATAGTTTAAACAAACTCAAAGACCGCTACTTTCGTAGCGGTCTTTTTTTACGCGACGGATAGTATTATGAAAGCTTCTGCGCAAATTTTGCTTGCTTCATAATTGAATAATAAAATGAAGCCTTTTACAATTGCTTGTCCTGGTCTCCCCAGTAGCCTGAAAAGCCGTCGGGAGTTTTGCAGTCACCCTTGGGACAGTCGCCGTCACGCTCTTTGGCACGGTAATCGCAATCAATGGGAACGGGTGCGGGCTTGCGCTCATCTTTTTTCTTTTTCACGGTTTTCACCTCCTGCAGATGATGTAAGCCTAAGCAAACAGAGCAAGAATCAGACCGTAAATCACGCTTGCGGCAATGCCGTAGACGATTACGGGACCTGCAATGATGAACATTTTCGCGGCTGTGCCCGTGATAAAGCCCTCGGTTTTAAACTCAAGGGCAGGTGCAACAACGGAATTTGCAAAGCCCGTAATGGGAACAAGCGTGCCGCCGCCTGCAAATTTTGCCAGCTTGTCGTAAACCCCGATTCCCGTAAGAACGGCACCCAGAAAAACAAGGCAGATGCTTGTGGCAGAAGCGGAACTTTCCTTATCAAGCCCTGCGCTTGTAAACAGATCGCTTATGAGCTGACCTATACAGCAGATAAGTCCGCCCACAACAAAGGCCTTGAGCATATTAAGCCCGCAGCGTGAACGGGGCTGATGCTCCTCGGAGTATTTTTTGTATTCTTCGTTTGTCATGTATTCACCTCAAAAAAACAGCAGGTACAGAATTACTCTGTACCTGCTATTATTATCGGAAAATTATATTTTATGTGCAATCAGTCTCTGCGGCTGCTTCCCGCAACCATGAGGAGCAGACGGAGGAACTGCATAAGCGTTACCGCAAGCGCAGCAACGTATGTCATTGCGGCGGCGGAAAGGGTTTTCTTTGCACCCTCAAGCTCCTCACCAATCAGAAGGTTATCCGATTCAATGCATCGGAGAGCGCGGTTGCTGGCGTTAAACTCCGTGGGCAGAGTTACAAGCTGGAACACCACACTCAGACCGAAAAGCATACAGCCCGCATAGGCAATGCTGACAAAAATATCGCCCATGGAAGCCAGAAGCAGACCGATTAAAATCATGGGAATGGAAAGCTTGGCACCGACGTTTGTTATGGGGACAATGGCGGTGCGGATTTTTACGGGCGTATAGCCCACAGCGTGCTGAATGGCGTGGCCGGTTTCGTGGCAGGCAACGCCCACAGCGGCGGTGGAGGTGTTTGCGTAAACGCTGTCGGAAAGACGTATTACGTTTGCGGAGGGGTCGTAGTGATCGGTGAGATTGCCCTGAATATGCTCGATCTTCACATCGGTAAGCCCGTTTCTGTCAAGAACGAAGCGGGCTGCCTGGGCGCCGGTGAGCCCGCGCATTGTGAACTGCTTGCTGTATTTTTCAAATGTGCGGTTGACCCTTGAGGACGCCCACAGGGAGAAAATAACCGCGGGTAAAACGAGAATGATATATAACCAATCAAGATACATTGCTATTCAGCTCCTTTTTCTCCAGTTTAAGCAAAAATTCCTTTTTGTCAAGTCCTCCTGCATAGCCCGTCAGATTTCCGCCGGCACCGATTACGCGGTGGCAGGGGACAAAAATGGCAATGGGATTGCGGTTGTTTGCCATGCCTACGGCACGGCAGGCCCCGGGATTGCCGATTTTTGCGGCAATTTCCCCGTATGTTGCGGTTTCTCCGTAGGGAATTTCGCACAGCGCTTTCCAGACGGACTTCTGAAAATCTGTGCCAGCGGGATTAAGCGGCAGGTCAAATGCCGTGCGGCTTCCCGCAAAATACTCATCAAGCTGAGCCTCAGCCATGCAGAGAACAGGGGAGGGGTTATCTCCTTCGGTTTCGCCGAAGCGCAGAGCCGTAATGAAACGGTCATCGCCCTCAAGGAACATTTTTCCCAGAGGGGTATCTAAATTTAGTGTACATTTTATCATAAATCCACCGTGACGTTGTTCATGCCGTTTTTGTCAAATTCGGCAAGGTAATCTTCCATGCGGTTTGCGATTGCGCTTATGTCACCGAGCTCCTCGGGGCCGTAGCCCAAATCCTTCCGTGCCAGCTCCTCTGCGAGAATATCGAAGAAAACCGCGTCCTCATAGTCGGCTATGGCCTCGTGAATGCCGCCGTCCTCATAGGCTTTTGAGGGGAAAATGTGACCGTGCCAGTTCTGTATGAGAGCCTTCATACCGTTTTTGGCGCAGAGGGTAAACAGCTTTTCCTGAACTATGTCGTAATCTTCGAAGCGGTCATCACCTCGTGCGGAGTTGAGCACCCAGTTTCCGATGTAAACCATGTCCAGAAGCCTGCGGAACTCCTTACCGGTTAAATCTATGTTCAAAGCGTATCGCCTCCGATTAATCATACTCAATTCATTATAGCAGATGGCAGGTACCAATTCCACATGAAATTGCACTTGTAATTCTGCCGCTTTTGTCATATTATATATTACTATGAAAGCTCCGCTTCCATAGTAAATAAAAGATTTAAATGCCTGTTCCTCGCCCCTTGCGGAGCAACCGGAACAGATGCAAATAAATCCCCATGCACCCCGCCTTCACTTATCGTGGTGCACTTTTTTGTGCATGGGAATTTAGTTACAATATCATGGAGTAGTATCGCTATGGATGACAGACCTATTGGCGTGTTCGACTCGGGACTCGGCGGCCTTACCGCTGTCAGAGTACTGCGCCGGCTTATGCCCGATGAAAATATAATATACTTCGGCGACACGGGACGTATGCCCTACGGCGGCAGACCCCGTGAGCAGATAAGGCTTATGGCAACGCAGAATATTGACTTTGTGGAAGGCTTTGACGTGAAGGCAATAATCGTTGCCTGCGGAACGATTTCCAGTAACGCCGCGGACATTCTCGACGAATGCGAAACCAAGGCAATCGGCGTTCTGCGTTCAGGCGTAAAGGAGCTCTGCGAAACGGGGAAAAAGCGCCTCGGCGTTATTGCAACGGCAACCAGCATCGCCAGCGGTTCCTTCCAGAATGAAATTCTGCGCCAGTGTCCCGATGCGGATATTACTGCCGTGCCATGCCCTGAGTTTGTGCCGCTTATTGAAAGCGGTCATTATGAGGCCTCTGACCCTGCGGTGCAGGATTCAGTTGAGCGCACGCTTGCGCCTCTGAAGGAGGCGGGAATTGACGCGCTGCTTCTGGGCTGCACTCATTACGGACTGATTTCCGAGGCCATCAGCGCATACCTCGGCGAAGCTGTGCTGCTTGTGGGCGCAGCCGATGCCGCCGCGAGAGAAATGTGCGCATATCTCACCGAAAACGATATGACCAATGCTTACGGCGGTGAGGATTTCTACTTCACCAGCGGTGACATTGCCGATTTTGCCGCCCTTGCGCCCGTTATGCTGGGCAGCTATATTCGCGGCGATGTAAGCTTTGTGCTTCCCGAACCCGCGGAGGTGGAGGAATGAAGGCCGTAATCACCGTAACGGGCGTGCAGAATCTGCAGGACAGCGGCGACGATTCCATTGAGCTTGTTACCGACGGGATATATACGAAAATTCCCGACGGCTTCGTTATAAAATATGCGGAAACCGAGCTTACGGGGCTTGTGGGCACAACGACAAGCGTTGAAATAAGACCCGACAGCGTTACCGTTGAAAGAAAAGGCACGCTTAACACGCGCATGGAATTCAGGGAAGGTCAGAAGACCAGCTTCCTTTATGATACCCAGTTCGGCTCTGCCACACTCTGCTTTGAAACACGTAAAATAGTGGCAAACTTCTATGAATACGGCGGAAGTCTTTCCATCGACTATATTGTGAACATGGAGCATGCCGTGGTCGGAAAAAACAAGCTCAAAATGAGCGTCAGACCGAGATAAGTGAGGAAATACCCATGAATATGATACAGAAAGCCAAGGAGCAGGTGAGTGCTCTTGTAAACGAGGCATATCTCAAGGCCGCCGAAGCAGGTGAGCTTCCCGGGGGACTTACCCTCAACGGCAGCGTTGAGATCCCCAAGGACACCGCAAACGGCGATTATGCCGCAAACTTTGCAATGGCAAGCGCAAAGCTCATGCGTATGCCTCCCCGCAAGGCTGCCGAAGCCCTCGTCAAGTATATGAAGCTTGAGGGAACATGGTTTGAGGACGTTTCCATTGCAGGCCCGGGATTTATGAACTTCCGCATGGGCAGCAAGTGGTACGGAGATGTGCTGAAGGTCGTGGAAGATGAGGGCGAAGCCTTCGGAAGCGACAATATCGGTCAGGGCAAAAAGGTCATGGTGGAGTTCGTTTCCGCAAACCCCACGGGCCCCATGCACATGGGCAACGCCCGGGGCGGCGTTCTCGGCGACGCACTTGCGTCTGTTCTCCAGCGCGCAGGCTATGACGTATGGCGCGAATTCTACGTGAACGACGCAGGCAACCAGATTGAAAAATTTGCAAGCAGCATCGAAGCCCGCTGCCTTCAGCTTGTAAAGGGAGAGGACGCAGTCGAGTTCCCCGAGGACGGCTACCACGGCGACGATATTAAGGAGCTTGCAAGGCTGTTCGTTGAAAAATACGGTGAAAGCTGGCTGGAAAAGGACACCGCCGAGCGCCATGAAATGATGGCAAAGTTCGGTCTTGAGAAGAACCTCCCCAAGATGAAGGCCGACCTTCAGCGCTACGGAATCAATTATGACGAGTGGTTTTTTGAATCCGCCCTGCACAATACAAACTATGTTGCCGACAGCGTGGCAAAGCTCACAGAAAACGGCTACACCTACGAAAAGGAGGGCGCACTGTGGCTTGCGACCTCAAGGATACTGGGGGACAAGCTCCGCGCCGCAGGCAAAAAGGAAGAGGATATCGAAAAGCTTGAGCTCAAGGACGATGTTCTGCGCAGAGCAAACGGCTTCTACACCTACTTTGCCGCCGATATTGCATACCACCGCAACAAGTTTGAAAAGCGCGGCTTTGACAAGGTCATAAACGTCTGGGGCGCTGACCATCACGGTCACGTTGCACGACTCAAGGGCGCCATGGACGCTCTCGGTCTTGACGGCGAAAATCGCCTTGACATTGTGCTTATGCAGCTTGTAAAGCTCATGCGTGACGGCGAGGTCGTGCGTATGTCCAAGCGTACGGGCAAGGCTATCTCCCTCTGCGACCTGCTTGACGAGGTACCCGTTGACGCTGCACGCTATTTCTTCAACTCCCGTCCCGAATCCCCCGTGGAGTTTGACCTTGACCTTGCGGTACGTCAGGACAGCGAAAACCCCGTTTACTATGTGCAGTATGCCCACGCAAGAATCTGCACCATGCTTGCCGCAGTGGGCAGGGAAGTGCCGGCAGCAGCTGCCGCTGACCTGACGCTTCTCGGCACAGAGCAGGAGAAGGAGCTCATAAAGCAGATTGCGGCGCTCCCCGAGGAAATCCGCCTTGCAGCAAGAGATTATGACCCCAGCCGCATCAACAAATATGTCACTGAGCTTGCGGCACGCTTCCACCGCTTCTATACCGTCTGCCGCATAAAAGACGCGGAGCCCGCGCTCATGGACGCCCGCCTTGTGCTTGCGGACACCGTAAGAAAGGTAATCGCAATCTCCCTCTCCATAATCGGCGTTTCCGCACCCGAAAAAATGTAAAAACACAAAAAATCACTTCAATATTGAAGTGATTTTTTCTTTAATTTTAAGTATTTTTGTTGTAATTATTGAGCGTCGGTGGTAAAATACCATTTTGTGTTGAAATATTCTTATTCTTGTTTAGGAGTTGAGTTTTCTTATGAATAAACTCAGAAATGTTGCTATTATCGCCCACGTTGACCACGGCAAGACCACTCTCGTTGACGAGCTTCTGAAGCAGAGCGGCGTTTACCGCGAGAACCAGGAGATTGTTGACAGAGTAATGGACTCCAACGACCTGGAGCGTGAGCGCGGCATCACAATTATGGCAAAGAACACCGCCGTTCAGTACGGCGATACCAAAATCAATATAGTCGATACCCCGGGACACGCCGACTTCGGCGGTGAGGTTGAGCGTATTCTCAAGATGGTCAACGGCGTTATCCTTCTTGTTGATGCCGCAGAGGGCCCCATGCCCCAGACCCGTTTCGTTCTGTCCCGCGCACTTGAGCTGGGTCACCGCGTCATCGTTGTGGTAAACAAGATCGACCGTCCCGACCAGCGTATCCATGAAGTCATCGACGAAGTCCTCGAGCTTCTCATGGACCTTGATGCCACCGATGACCAGCTTGATTCTCCCATGCTCTTCTGCTCCGGCAGAAACGGCACCGCCAGCTATTCCCCCGAGGTTCAGGGAACAGACCTCAAGCCCCTCTTTGACACAATTCTCGAGTATATTCCCGAGCCCGAAATGGACACGGATTCTCCCTTCCAGATGCTCGTTTCCAGCGTTGACTATAACGAATATGTGGGCCGTATCGCAATCGGACGCATTGAGCGCGGTGTAATTAAGCAGAATCAGGAAATCGAAGTCTGCAACTATCACCACCCCGATGAGCCCACCATGAAGGCAAAGGCCGTTTCTTTGTATGAGTTTGACGGTCTTGCAAAGGTTCCCGTAACCGAATCCACCGCAGGCAATATCATCGCCATGAGCGGCATCGGCGACGTCACCATCGGTGACACCATCTGCATCAAGGGCGCCGCAGAGCCTCTGCCCTTCGTAAAGATTTCCGCACCCACTCTGGAGATGACCTTCTCCGTCAATGACAGCCCCTTTGCAGGCCGCGAGGGCAAGTTCGTCACCTCCCGCCAGATTCGCGACCGCCTTTTCCGTGAAACCATGAAGGACGTTTCCCTCCGCGTTACCGATGTTGAAGCCGCAACCGACAGCTTCAATGTTGCGGGCCGCGGCGAAATGAGCCTTTCCATTCTTATTGAAACCATGCGCCGTGAGGGCTATGAGTTCCAGGTATCTCCTCCTCGCGTGCTGTATCAGGAGATTGACGGCGTGAAGTGCGAGCCCGTTGAGCGCGTTGTGATCGACGTTCCCTCCGATGCCATGGGCGCGGTTATGGAAAAGCTTGGCGCACGCAAGGGCGAATTTGTTGAAATGATTCCCGTGGGCAACCGCGTAAAGCTCACTTATCTTGTGCCCTCCAGAGGACTTTTC
Organism: Oscillospiraceae bacterium; assembly: GCA_045601285.1. GTDB lineage: Bacteria > Bacillota > Clostridia > Oscillospirales > Oscillospiraceae > F23-B02. The sequence goes on along the minus strand of JAZRZJ010000037.1, from coordinate 3,448 downwards.
GGCTACCGCAATGAATTTCTCACCGATACCAAGGGCGAGGGCATAATGGCCTCCGTCTTTGAAAGGTACGAGCCCTACAAGGGCGATATCAGCCGCCGTCAGACCGGCTCACTCATCGCCTTTGAAACCGGCGAAGCAGTTGCCTACGGTATATGGAACGCCCAGGAGCGCGGCGCAATGTTCATCACCCCCGGCACCAAGGTTTACGGCGGTATGGTAGTTGGTGTCTGCCCCAAGAACGAGGATATCCCCGTAAACGTCTGCCGCACAAAGCACCTCACCAATACCCGTGCCTCCGGCTCCGACGAGGCTCTCCGCCTTATTCCGCCCAGACAGCTCAGCCTTGAGCAGTGCCTTGAGTTCCTTGCCGATGACGAGCTTCTTGAGGTAACTCCCAAGAATCTCCGCCTCCGCAAGAGCATTCTTGACCACAGCATGAGAATGAGAGCTGTAATGAAGGGCAAATACGCTGATAAATAAAGAATATCCACACCTCTCGGTGTGGATATTCTTTATTTCATTCTGAAATCGTATTCGTTTACGGCGGTTTTACTGCTCAGACACAAAAGCCGCGTGATGAAGGATTTGTCACTTTCCTCTGAAAGCGTTCTCCATTCGCCGCCTTCAAGATACTCCGTCCTTGTGAAAACTCCGCCGAAAAGCTTAGTTTCCCTTGTAACGCGTATCTGCCTGCCGAAAAAGCCTCTGACATAGTCCGCAACCGCAAGGGCGAAAGCCTCGCCGTCCTTGTAATCGGCGGTAAAGAAGCTTTTCATTCCGCCGGCAAAAAACACATTTGCGGAAAGGGGAGGCATGCCTGCGTCAATTTCGGAAATCTGAATAAGGAGCTGACTTTCGCAGGGCAGGGAAATCCAGCAGCAGCTTCCGCCGTCCTTAACGGAAGCATCAAGGTTCAGCCTGTCGGCTATGAGCTGCGCTGCCTCGCGGATATGATCAAGGTTGGGTTCGGCTTCGCTGTAAATACTCATTTGCACAGCTCCGCGGCGGTCTTTGCGGCAACGGCGGCGTTATTCAGAACGAGCTTTATATTGCTTTCAAGGGAATCGCCGCCCGTAAGCTCAACGACCTTTGCCAGCAGGAAGGGGGTGGTTTCCTTGCCCTTGATGCCCTGTTCTGTGCATTCCTTAAGCGCCTGCTCAATGGCGGCATCGATGACTGCCTTGTCCATGGAATATTCCTCGGGAATGGGGTTGGTTACAAGCATGCCGCCCTTCGTGCCAAGCTCAAGCTGCGCCCTGAACATCTCCGCAAGCTCAGCGGGGGAGTCCACGCGGTAGTCAACGCCGAAGCCGCTTTTGCGGGTGTAGAAGGCGGGAAGCTCATCGGTGCCGTAGCCGATGACGGGAACACCCTTGGTTTCAAGGTATTCGAGGGTGAGTCCCAGGTCGAGTATGCTCTTTGCACCTGCGCAGACAACCATGACGGGAGTGCTGCCAAGCTCTTCGAGGTCGGCGGAAATGTCCATGGTGGTTTCGGCACCCCGGTGCACGCCGCCGATGCCGCCGGTGGCAAAGACCTTTATGCCTGCCATGTGTGCGATGATCATGGTGGTGGTTACGGTGGTGGCACCGTCTGCCCTGCGGGCAACTATGCCTGCAAGGTCGCGGCGGCTTGCCTTTGCGACGTTTCTGCCTGCCTTGCCGAGATATTCGATCTCCTCGGGGGAGAGTCCTGCCTTGAGTCTGCCGCCGATGATGGCGATGGTGGCGGGGACTGCGCCGTTGTCGCGGACTGTCTGCTCCACGAGCATGGCGGTTTCAACATTTTTGGGATAGGGCATACCGTGGGAAATGATGGTGCTTTCAAGGGCAACAACGGGTTTTCCCTCGTCAAGAGCCCTTTTGACCTCAGGTGCAATATCAAGATGCTTGTTCATAATGTTCTCCTTAAGATGAATATCGGGCAGCGCTGCTGCCCGATTGTTTTATCTGTCAATGTATGCGGCAATCTGAATTACGGTGCCGTGTTCAAACAGAAGCTCAACTGTGACACTGCCGAGAACGGCGCGAACGATGTTGAGTCCGCCGCCGGTTATTCTGAAACCGCTGTCAAGCAGCTCGTTTTTTGCGTCAAGCTCGGAATCGCCCACACGGATACCCATAACGGAGTAGACCTTTTCAGAGGAAACGAAGCCGGTTACGCAGAGCTTGCCCGCATTGGTCATGGGATATTTGGACATATAGTAGCAGGTTCCGGTGCCTTCGTTGCGAAGACCTGCCTTGCCGTCCTCCTCAAACCACACGAAAGGAGAGCAGTCGGCATTTCTTCCGTCCTCAAGGGAGGAAATACCCTTGACTGAGCCACCGAGCTTCCAGTCGGTGATGGATTTGGTATTGAACAGCGTCAGCTCACCCGTACCGAAAATCCTGAAAACGATGATGAGAACGACAATGATTATGACGGCGGCGATTGCACCGTATTTGACATATCGGTTTTTAAACAGCTTTCGCATAACAACCTGCCTGCATTTATATAATTTCAAAATAATAATACCATTTAATGAGAAAATGTCAATATGCGCCTGGAAAAGCGGGTTGGTAAACATAATCCGTTGTTTCGTCTTTTTACACAAAAATGCCTGAAAAAATTCGCTATATTTAAAGAACGCTAAACTATTCAAAATTTCGAAAGCATGTGTTAAAATGAAAATGCGATACCTTTTGAAAAAAATTTTTTACAGGAGGAAAAAATGAAGACAACAAAGAAAATTCTTTCTCTGCTGCTGGTCATTGCAATGATATTCACTCTTGCAATTCCCGCCTTTGCAGAGACAGAAAAGACTGCAACCAAGATTACTTCCGCAAAAGATCTCGTAAGCGGTAAGTATGTTATGGTAGCAGACAATGGCATGGCAATGAATGTCATTGACGGAACGTGGGTAACATACGCAGACCTGAGTGCCGGCGTTGATCCCGCAACCGCACCCGTTTGGACTCTGACCGTTGACGGAAGCTCCGTCAAGATAGCAGACGCAAACGGTGTATACCTTGCTCCCAAGGGCGGCAACAACAACGGTATTGCCACCAAGGAGTATGCATGGGCAGTCAGCTTCGATAATGGAGCTTTCGTGTTCAGCGGCACCGGCAGTGACACCGTCTATCTCGCCAACAACCCCGGCGATACCAACGGTTTTGCAAACTGCTTCCGTGCATACAAGACCAGCACCGTCGGTGACGGATCCAAGTATCCCTTCCACTTCAGCCTCTATAAGATCAGCGAAGTAGTTTCTGAAGAGACCGGCGAGCTTGAGGGCAAGACCGTGATCCTGCACTCCAACGACGTACATGGCGCAATCGAAGGCTATGCAAACGTGGCAGCTCTCAAGGCAGAGTATGAAGCCAAGGGCGCAGACGTGATCCTTGTTGACGCAGGCGACTTCTCTCAGGGCACCACTTACGTCAGCACCACCAAGGGCGCAGACGCAATT
>JAZRZJ010000036.1:0-42537 GCA_045601285.1 Oscillospiraceae bacterium | reverse complement strand
TTTTTGGAGCGGGCAACGAGACTCGAACTCGCTACCTCCACCTTGGCAAGGTGGCGCTCTACCGGATGAGCTATGCCCGCGAATGGTGCCTCCGGTCGGAGTTGAACCAACGACACGCGGATTTTCAATCCGCTGCTCTACCTACTGAGCTACAGAGGCACGCTGTGGTGGGAACTATTGGACTCGAACCAATGACCCCCTGCTTGTAAGGCAGGTGCTCTAACCAGCTGAGCTAAGCTCCCGCGTCAGCTTGTTTATTATACAAAACCCGAGTCCAATTGTCAACACAAATTTTCCGTTTTTTATTCTTTTTTGCCGCTTAGCAGCAGCTCCCGCATATCCTCCGGAGTAAATTCATAAACGGTGTCGCAGAACTGACAGCTCACCTCAACGGCCTTGCCTTCGCCGATCATAGCCTCTAGCTCGTCTTTTCCGACACCCAGTACCGCCTCGGAAACGCGCTCACGGCTGCAGTAGCATCTGTAGCCCACCTCATCTTCGCCCACAAGGTGATAAGGTAGCCCCTTGAGCACCTGGGCAAAGACCTCCTCAAGACCGTCCTCGGCAAGAATGGTTGTGAGCTGATCCATCATGAAGATGTTTTCCTCAAGAATGTCGATAAGCTCCTCGGGAGCACCGGGCATGAGCTGAACGATGAAGCCGCCTGCGGCTTTAATGCTGAGGTCGGTGTCCACAAGAACGCCGAGTCCGCAGGCCGCGGGGATCTGCTCGCTTTCAAGCATATAGGAGGTGAGATCCTCGGCAATTTCCCCCGATACAAGCTGGGTGGAGCCGATGTAGGGCTCCTTGAGACCGATGTCGCGGCTGACGGTGAACATTCCGTTTGTGCCGACTGCGCCGCCTACATTCAGCTTGCCGTCGCTTCTGAGAGGCAGATCCACGGAGGGATCGGTGACATAGCCGCGCACGCATCCCTCGGAATCGGAAACTGCAATGATGCTGCCGATGGGACCGCCGCCGTTAATGCGTATGGTGAGTGTGCCGTTTTCTTCCTTGAGAAGATTGCCCAGTATGGAGGCGGCACAGAGCGTGCGTCCGAGGGCCGCCGCCGTAGTGGGAGTGCAGCTGTGTATTTCCTTTGCCCGCTGAACAGCGCTCTGCGCTGATACTGCGGACATTTTTACAAAGCCGTCGCCGGCTGTTGCGCGTAAAATTCTGTCCATTTCGGTTCTTCTTTCTCAGTATATGCTGTCGCGCTTGGCAACTATGAATATTCTGCCCTTGTCACTCTGGGGGCATTCGGTGCAGATTTTCACCTTGACAAAGCCCGCTTCCCGAAGCAGTCTGCCGAGCGTTTCGGGCTCGTGGGCGTATTCGATGTGCTCCTCGCTTTCGCGGCGCCAGTGCCTGCCCGCCTTTGAGAAAATGTCCATGCCGTAGCAGATCGCGTTTTCTTCATCATCGAAATCGGCACGCCAAAGACAGAGCATATCCTCGGTTTCGTCAACAAAAATTTCGCCGTCAATGCTGCGGAACCACTCGGGCGTTTTCACATCGAAAATGACAAGTCCGTCGGGACGCACGAAAAGGTGCAGACGCCTGAACACCTCGGGCAAATCCTCGGGCGGAATGTAGTCCACTCCGTCAAGGGAACAGATTGCGGCATCGACCGTGTCATTCAGGTCAATTTCCGTTGCCTCTTGGCAAAGGAACAGCGGCGGAATCCTGACGTCCGCCGCCTTGCCGGAAGCCTGCATGAGCATATCCACGGACTCGTCTGCGGCAACCATGTCGTAGCCGCGCTGAGCCATGATCCATGTCAGCGTTCCGGTACCGCAGCAGAAATCAAGCAGAGAAGTGAATTCTCCGCCGTCTGCCGCGAACTCTTTTTCATAAAAATCCGCAAAGGCTTCGTAGGGTATGTCGGTTGTAAGCCTGTCATACCAGAAGGCCAGGGGACCGTAAGAAACGCTCATTCCTCTTCCTTTTCCGCCATGCGTCCGAAAACGATCTCGTAGCCGTCCTTTCCGTACTGAAGGGAGCGGTTGACACGGCTGATGGTAGCGCTGGAAGCACCGGTTTCCGCAAGAATATCGTTATAAATCATGCCTTTATTGAGGCAAACCGCAACCTGAAAGCGCTGTTCCATTGCCTGAATTTCGGTGACGGTGCAGAGGTCATCAAAAAAGGCCATGCACTCGTCAACGTTCTCAAGCGTAAGAATAGCCTTGTACATATCAATGTTACGGGGCTTTCTGTTAAGCTTGTTCATTAATTAAGCACCTCCTGAATTTAGTAAACCTATAATTTAATATGATAATATTGTACATCACTACTGTAGAAAAGTAAAGTGTAAAAGTGTAAATTGTTGCATATTACCACAGACGTTGTTTTATGAATAGAGTAATAATTATGTTCAAGTTACAGCAGTTCCCTATTGCTAAAATTGTGCGTTTGCTATAAAATAAACTCAGAAAACTATGGAGGTGAATAATATGTCAGTATTCGGAATGAGTATGACAACACTGTGGATTGCTGCAGGCGTGGTGTTCCTTGTGTTTGAAGGCATCACCGTGGGACTCACGTCCGTGTGGTTTGCTCTGGGCGCATTTGCTGCCATGGTGTGCGCAATGCTGAAAGCCCCTGTATGGCTTCAGATTGCGGTTTTCATCGTTGTGTCGGGCGTAACGCTGTATTTCACCCGTCCCGTTGTCAAAAAGTACGTAAACGGAAAGATTCAGCCCACCAATGCCGATAAGATTATCGGAGAAGAGTGCCGTGTAACCGAAACGATTGACAATATTGAGGGAACAGGCGCTGTGTACGTTGACGGCAAAACATGGACTGCACGCAGCGAAAACGATGAGATCATTCCCGAGGGTGAGCTTGTCACCACAGTACGTATCGAAGGCGTAAAGGTAATAGTGAATAAGGCCGCGGAAACCGTGGCACAGTAATAATAAATAAGGAGGAATTAGCATGTATTTAAATGATTCCGGAAATGACTTCGGATGGGTATGGATTGCAATAATTGCTCTTCTTGCAATCATTGTTATAGTCAGAAACATTCGCATTGTCCAGCAGAGTAAGGCATTCGTCATTGAACGTCTGGGTGCATATAAGGAAACCTGGAGCGTAGGTATCCACATGAAGATACCATTCTTCGAGAAGGTTGCAAAGGTTGTTTCCCTTAAGGAGCAGGTGGCAGACTTCCCGCCTCAGCCCGTTATCACCAAGGATAACGTTACCATGCAGATTGACACGGTTATCTATTTCCAGATAACCGACCCCAAGCTGTACACCTACGGCATCGAGTATCCTATGGTTGCAATTGAAAATCTGTCCGCAACCACTCTGCGTAACATCATCGGCGACCTGGAGCTTGACCAGTGCCTCACCAGCCGTGACCTCATCAACAGTCAGATGCGCACGATCCTTGACGAAGCAACTGACCCCTGGGGCATCAAGGTCAACCGTGTTGAGCTGAAGAACATTCTGCCTCCCCGGGAGATCCAGTCCGCAATGGAGAAGCAGATGAAGGCAGAGCGTGAACGCCGTGAAGCAATTCTTCGCGCAGAAGGCGAAAAGCGTTCCGCAATCCTTGAAGCAGAAGGCGAGAAGGAATCCGCAATTCTGCGTGCAGACGCAAAGAAGCAGCAGCAGATTCTTGAGGCAGAAGGCGAAGCCGAAGCAATCCTCAAGGTTCAGAAGGCAACCGCAGAAGGTATCCGCCTTATCAACGAGTCCATGCCCAGCGAGGCTGTGCTGAAAATCAAGGCTCTCGAAGCCTTCGCCGCAGCAGCTCAGGGCCAGGCCACCAAGATTATTATACCCAGCGAGATCCAGGGTATAGCAGGTCTTGCGGAAGGCGTTATCGAAACCGTAAAAAAGTAAAATAAATGCTTGAAAATCGGCGGCACTGCCGCCGATTTTTTATAGGAGTTCTTATGATAAAAGCAGCAGAATTTATGGTGCGCCACGGCATGAATGCAGACCGAGTGGAGCTTGACACATACAGCAAGGCACTTTTTGAAGTAATGCAGAGCGGGCTGAAGGAAAAGCAGGACACCGTTCCCATGATCCCCACCTACCTGCGAGGAGAAAAGCAGGTGCCCCGTGACCGCAGAGCTGCGGTAATCGACGCAGGCGGCACTAATTTCCGCACAGCCCTTGTGTCCTTCACAAGAGACGGAGTACAGCTTGAAAAGCTCCAAAAGCACGATATGCCCGGTTCAAAGGAGCCTGCGGAGTGGTCGGAGTTCATTTCACACACCGCCGAAGCCCTGCTTCCCATTGTAAACGAGGCTGAAGCCATAGGCTTCTGCTTTTCCTATCCTGCGGAGGTAACGCCTCAAAAGGACAGCCGCGTTCTGAATCTCACAAAGCAGGTGGAGCTTCACGGTGCGGAGGGGAGACTTCTCGGTGCCGATTTAATCGCGGAGCTTAAAAAGCTCGGCGTTCCCGAAAAGAAGATCGTTACGCTCAACGATACCCCCGCAACGCTTCTCGGCGGCAGCGCACTGCTTAAAAAAAGTATGTACGGCGGCTTTGTCGGTCTTGTGGCGGGAACGGGTGTCAATACCTGCTGTATGCTTCCCGATAAGAAGATTGAGAAGCTGGGACTTAAGAGCAGCGAAAAAATGCTCGTAAATCTTGAAACCGGCTCCTATTGTGGCTTCCCCAGAGGCGATTTTGACATAGAAATGGATAATGAACTGTCCGATGCGGGAAAATCCACAAGCGAGAAAATGATGTCGGGCCGCTATCTCGGCCCTCTCTGCCTCCACACTCTGCGTGCTGCAGCCCGGGAGGACGTGTTTTCCGAAAAGGGCAGAGCCTTTGTGGAGGAGCTTAAATTCCTGGATACTCCCACCGCAGATAAATGGGGAAGCGGCAAGCTCCCAAAGGGCATTTTCGGTGAGGACGCGGTAAATTTGGTTTACATAATTAACGAAATCTTTGACCGCGCCGCACGCTGCACAGCCTGCATACTCTGTGGAATTCTCACGCTGACGGGAGAGGGCGCTGATAAGCCCGTCTGCATTGCGATTGACGGCTCGCTGTATAAAAAAAGCCGTCTGTTCAAACCGCTGCTTGAGGATTGCATGGCAATCTACGCAGACGAGATTCTCAGCAGAAGGTATGAATTTGTCACCGCAGAGGAGGCTACGATGCTGGGTACCGCCGCCGCAGCCTTGCTCAACTGAATATTATAATGAAATAAGGAAAAAAGACCGCTCCGGCGGTCTTTTTTCTTGACAAAAACCGGTGTATAAGGTATCCTAACAAGGCAATTCGGGAATTTTTCTCAAATTGGAGGAAATATGAAAGCCACATATCAGACACATCAGCGCCGTGCTCTGCTTGATTTCTTTGAAAGCGGAGAGGGACGTGAATATACAATTGAAGAGATGATAGGCGGTCTGGGCGAGGGCGCACCGGGCAGAAGCACGGTCTACCGTCTGGTGAAAAAGCTGGAGGAGGAGGGCATTCTCCGCCGCATAACCCGTGAGGGCATCAGCAAGGCGGTCTATCAGCTTGCAGGTGCCGACTGCTGTGCGGAGCATCTGCATATTAAGTGCGTGGACTGCGGACTTCTTGTTCATCTTGACCATGCTGCGCAGGACGAGCTTGCACGCACCACGGGCTTTGTCATTGATGACAGCCGCAGTATGCTTTACGGACGCTGCGCACGCTGTTCAAGGAGGGCAAGATGAAAAGATTAACTGCCCTTTTAATGCTTCTGTGCCTTCTGCTCTGCGGCTGCAATACTGAAGTCCTGCCTCAGAGCGATAAGCTGCAGATTGTATGCGTAAGCTATCCCGCCTACGATTTTGCCCGTGAGATAGCGGGGGACAAGGCGGAGATAACGCTGCTGATTAAGCCCGGCGCTGAGGTACATTCCTATGAGCCCAGTCCCAAGGACATTGTGCGTATTCAGCAGAGCGACCTTTTCATCTGCAACGGCGGCGAGTCGGAGGAATGGGTTGAGTCTTTGCTTCAGGAGGGCATTAACGTTATCTGCATGATAGATTGCGTTGAGGCCGTCACCGAAGAGGAAAAGGAAGGAATGTATATTCGCGGCGAGGAGGAAGAGGAGGAGCTTGACGAGCATGTGTGGACTTCTCCTGTAAATGCGGCTATGATTTCCGGGGAAATATGCCGCCGCCTCTGCGATATCGACCCTGAAAATGCGGATTACTATACCGCAAGCTGCGAGGGCTATACGGCACAGCTCATGGCGCTTGACGCGGAATTTCGCCGCGCAGTCGAAAATGCGACCCATAAGACGCTTGTTTTTGCCGACCGTTTTCCCATGCGATACTTCACAAGGGAGTACGGACTTGACTATTTTGCCGCTTTTCCGGGCTGCTCCTCGGAAACCGAGCCCTCGGCAAAGACCGTAGCGTTTCTCATTGACCGTGTGCGTGAGGAAAAGCTTCCCGCGGTGCTTTATATGGAGTTTTCCAATCAGAAGATGGCAGACGTGATATGCGAGGATACGGGCTGCAAAAAGCTGCCCTTTTACTCGGCGCACAATATCACCGCTGAGCAGCTTGAGGAGGGCGTTACCTACCTTGACCTCATGCGGATAAATCTTGAAAGCTTAAAGGAGGCGCTTTACTGATGGCACAGATAATTTGTAAAGACCTCGAATTTTCATACGACGGCGAAACCGTGCTGAGCGGGATAAGCTTCAGCCTTGAGGCAGGCTCCTATCTCTGCATAGTGGGCGAAAACGGCTCGGGCAAATCAACGCTGATGAAGGGCATACTGGGTCTCAAATCCGCCTCAAAGGGAAAAATTGAACTCGGTGACGGACTTAAGCCCACGGAAATAGGCTATCTTCCTCAGCAGACGGAGCTTCAGCGGGATTTCCCCGCCAGCGTCTATGAGGTGGTGCTGTCGGGCAGACTCAACTCAATGGGACGGCGCTTTTTCTATAATGCGGAGGATAAGGCCGCGGCAGAGGAAAACATGGAGCGCCTCGGCATTGAAAACCTCCGCGATAAGTGCTATATGGAGCTTTCCGGCGGTCAGCAGCAGAGAGTTCTGCTTGCCCGTGCAATGTGTGCAACGAAGAAGCTTCTGCTCCTTGACGAGCCGGTAACGGGACTTGACCCAAAGGCAGCAAATGAGATGTATAATCTCATCAAGCTCATAAACCTCTGCGATAATACAAGCGTGATCATGATTTCCCATGATATTCACGAGGCTGTGCGCTATGCAACCCATATTCTGCACCTCGGCCATGAGCAGCTTTTCTTCGGCACAACGCAGGAGTACCGTGAAAGCGACCTTGCAAGACGCTTCGTGGGAGGTGGCAGAGCATGAGTCTTCTTTCCGAAATGTTATCCTATCACTTCATGTCCCGTGCGCTTATAGTCGGTATCCTTGTTTCACTCTGCGCAGCACTTCTGGGCGTGTCCCTTGTGCTCAAGCGCTACTCCATGATAGGCGACGGACTTTCCCATGTGGGCTTCGGCGCACTGGCAATTGCGGCGGCTGTGAACGCTGCCCCTCTTGCCCTTGCCGTACCCGTTGTTGTGGCGGCGGCATTCCTTCTGCTGCGTGTGAGCCAAAACAGCAAAATCAAGGGCGATGCCGCCATCGCTCTTATTTCCAGCAGTGCGCTTGCAATCGGTGTAATCGTAGTGAGCATGACAACGGGCATGAATACGGACGTTTCAAACTATATGTTCGGCAGCATCCTTTCCCTGAGCTCCGCCGATGCAAGCCTGAGCGTTATTCTGTCCGCCATTGTGCTTGTGATGTTTCTCCTGCTGTATCCCCGCATCTTTGCCGTAACCTTTGATGAAAGCTTCGCAAAGGCAACGGGTACTAAGTCGGAGACATATAACACAGTCATCGCAGTTCTCACGGCAATCACCGTTGTTCTCGGTATGCGCATGATGGGCGCTCTGCTTATATCCAGCCTTATCATTTTTCCTGCGCTTACCTCAATGCGTCTGTGCCGCAGCTTCAGAAGCGTGATCGTATGCTCTGCGGTGCTTTCCGTTGTGTGCTTTGTGCTGGGAATGGTGGCGTCCTATGTGCTTGAGCTTCCCAGCGGCGCCAGCGTTGTTGTGGTAAATATCATGGCATTCCTGCTGTTTTCTGCTGCAGCTTTGATAAAAAAGAAGTAGAAAAACTGTGAAAATATAACAACACACAGGTGAAATTGTAAAAAAATTGCCTGTGTGTTTTATTCAATAATTCATTATCCGGTGAATATCCATCAAAATTTGAATAATATCCATAAATAATACGAATAATCTGTAAACTTACGAATATTATTTCAAATAATTGTTGACAAATATGAATTGTGATGCTATTATAAGCAACGTCATCAGAGATGACAGAAAACGTTTATTAATTTTTTAAAAGAGGTAAATAAAATGAAAAAGTTTGTAGCACTTCTTCTTGCAATGCTCATGGTCTTCGCCCTGTGCGCATGCGGCGGCGATTCCGGAGAAGAGAAAGACGTTGAAAAAGAGCTTCAGAATCTTGAAGAGAAGACTCTCGACGATCTGAAGGCTGAAATCAAGACCGTAACCCCCGGCAAGCTCACCGTAGCAACCAGCCCCGACTTTGCCCCCTATGAGTTCTACGCAATCGACGAAAACGGCGATCCCTCTCTCGCAGGCTTTGATATCGCAATTGCACAGCTCATCGCAGACAAGCTCGGCCTCGAACTCGAGGTTATCCCCATGGACTTCGACGGCACCATTTCCGAGCTGGGTGCAGGCAAGGTTGACATTGCACTTGCAGGTTACTCTCCCGATCCCGACCGTGAAGACCTCATGAACTTCTCCACCATTTACTACAAGGGCGGCCAGTCCTTCTGGTGCACCAAGGCAACCGCAGCCAAGTTCACCGACCTTGCAAGCGCAAACAATGCAGATTACACCATCGGCGCACAGATTGGCTCCATTCAGGCTGACCTGGCATACGATAACACTCCCGATGCAAACATCATTGAGATGAGCAAGGTTACCGATATCATTGCCGATATGCTGGCCGGTAAGATGGACGGCGCATTCATCGAAGATGCAGTCGGTGTCACCTATTCCAAGAACTACCCCGATCTCGTTAAGGTCTGCGATGTTCCTTACGACCAGGAAGGCTCCGTAGTCGGCGTTAACAAGGACAACGTTGCACTTCTGGCAGCTATCAACATAATCATTGAAGAAGCAGTTGCCGACGGCACTGTGGACGGCTTTGTAGCAGAAGCAAATGACCTTGCTTCCGGCAACATCTACGAAGGTCTGCTTGAAGAGAAGGATTAATTCTTAGCTGACAAGCGATTAATTATCAAGAGACTTCTCCCCGGATTTTATCCGGGGAGAATTTCCAGTTATTTGAAAGGTAATAACCTATATGATGCTAACATCTTTGATAAGCCCGGAGGGCTTTGAAAAAGCCTGGCGCTATAAGGATATGTTTGTTGACGGTCTTGTGTGTACCGTTTCCCTGTCCGCATTAACCGTTATATTCGGCTTTATTCTGGCGCTTTTCCTTGCGGTAATGCGCCTTTCCAACTGGCGCCCCTTTAAATTCCTTGCGCTTGACAAGGACGGACATCTGCGCGATAACCGTTTTCTCGTTGCTTTGAGCAAATTCAACCCCCTCAGCTTCATTGCAAGCTGCTATGTTGAGGTTTTCCGGGCAACTCCTATGCTGGTTCAGCTGTTCATCATTTACTACATAGTTTTTGCAAATATTCCTCTGCCCGGATTTACCTTCTTCGGCAATATCCGCTTTGACCGTTTCTTCCCGGGCGTTGTTGCTCTGTCACTTAACTCCGCTGCATATCTGTGTGAGATTATCCGTTCCGGTATTCAGAGCATTGACGGCGGTCAGACCGAGGCTGCACGTTCTCTGGGACTTACTCAGGCACAGAATATGCGCTTTATCATTCTGCCTCAGGCAATCAAGAACATTCTCCCCGCAATTGCGAATGAATTTGTAACCATCATCAAGGAGTCCTCCATCTGCTACACCATCGGTGTTCAGGAAATCATGTATGCAGTTGCAAGCGTCAAGGGCGCAACCTACCGTATCGGCGAGCCTCTTATCATTGCAACCCTCGTATACTTCTGCCTGACCTTCCCCACCTCCAAGATAATAGAACATTTTGAAAGGAAGATGAGCGTTGGTGACAAACGATAAGCTGATCCAGGTCAAAGACCTTAAAAAGTACTATAAAAAGGGCGTTATCAAGGCTCTTGACGGTGTTACCGTGGATATTAACCGCGGCGACGTCATGGTTGTGATCGGCCCTTCGGGTTCAGGCAAGAGCACTCTTTTGCGCTCTCTGAATTTGCTGGAGGAACCAACCGACGGTACAATCATTTTTGAAGATGTTGATATTACGAACAATAAGATCGACATCAATGTCCACCGGCAGAAGATGGGTATGGTTTTCCAGCACTTCAATCTCTTCCCCCATAAGACCATTCTTGAGAACATGATTCTCGCACCTGTTGAGGTAAAGCATGTTCCCAGGGAAGAGGCAGAGAAGAAGGCAAGGGCTCTTCTTGAACGTGTAGGCCTTGCCGACCGTGCTGAAGCCTATCCTATTCAGCTTTCCGGCGGTCAGAAGCAGCGTGTTGCCATAGTCCGCGCACTTGCCATGGAGCCCGACGTAATGCTCTTTGACGAGCCCACCTCCGCACTCGATCCCGAAATGGTCGGCGAGGTACTGGACGTTATGAAGGAGCTTGCCCGTGAGGGTATGACAATGGTTGTTGTTACTCACGAAATGGGCTTCGCCCGTGAAGTAGGCAATCGTGTTCTCTTCATGGCAGACGGCAAACTGGTAGAGGAAGGCACTCCCGAGGCTATATTCGAGCATCCTCAGAGTGAGCGCCTCCGGGACTTCTTATCAAAGGTGCTGTAATGAATAATTTTAAGAAAGCCGCCATAGAGTCAGTTGACTCTATGGCGCAGCTATATAAAAATGTTGCTGATGAAATATGGGAAAACCCGGAGCTTTCCCTGAAAGAGTACAGAGCAGCCGAAATTTACTGCAAGGCTTTGCGTGAGCAGGGCTTTTCCGTAACCGAAAAGCTTTGCGGCATTGATACAGCCTTCTGCGGAAGCTTCGGCAGCGGAAAGCCCGTAATAGGAATTTTGGGCGAATATGACGCGCTGTCAGGTCTTTCCCAAAAAGCAGACATGACCGAATGCAGCCCCATAGTTAAGGACGGCTGCGGACACGGCTGCGGTCATAATCTGCTGGGCGCAGGCTCCTTTGCCGCCGCCGTTGCGGTTAAGAAGTATCTTGAAAACAGCGGAAACAGCGGCACGGTTATTTTCTACGGTTGTCCCGGTGAGGAGGGAGGCTCCGGCAAGGCGTTCATGGCAAGAGAAAAGCTGTGGGAAAGCCTTGATGCCGCACTGAGCTGGCACCCCGACACAGTTAATGAGGTGCGCACGGGTACCAACAACTCAAGCATTCAGGTGCTGTATAAGTTCAGGGGCATAGCTGCCCACGCAGCAGGCTCTCCCGAGCAGGGAAGAAGTGCGCTTGACGCGGTGGAGCTTATGAACATCGGCGTTCAGTTTTTGCGTGAGCATACAACGGACGACTGCCGTATTCACTATTCAATTCTCAACGCAGGCGGCGTATCGCCCAATGTGGTGCAGGCCGAGGCCGATGTGCTTTACATGGTGCGTGCAAACAAGGTTGCCGACTCCGTAAAGCTTTTGAAGCGCGTTGATAAAATTGCCGAAGGCGCAGCGCTTATGACGGAAACGAGCTTTGACCGAATCTTCATTGACGGCACGGCAGAGCTTCTCCCAAACTACACCCTTGAAAAGCTTCTTTATAAGAATTTTGAGGAAATCGGCGCTCCGCAGTATACCGATGATGAAATTGCTTATGCCGCGGCAATAAAGAAAACCTTCCCCGCGGAAAGCACCGCACCCGGCATAGGCGCAAAATTTGATGCGGATATAGCGGCGCTTGTAAAGGAAAAAACCGCAAACATGACGAAAGCTCTGGACGATTTCCTCATGCCTGAATACTCGGGAACCGGCTTTGTAGCGGGCAGTACCGATGTGGGTGATGTCAGCTGGCAGACTCCCGCCTCGCAGATAAATGTTGTGACCTGGCCTGCAGGCACACCTGCACATACCTGGCAGGCGGTAAGTGTCGGAAAGAGCAGTATTGCATATAAGGGAATGCTATGCGCAGGTAAGGTGCTTGCGGCAACGGCAATCGACCTCATTGAGAACGCGGAGATTCTTGCAGCGGCAAGGGCAGAGTTTAAAAAGAAGTCTGCTGAAGGCTATGTGTGTCCAATAGAAAAGGATGCGGTTCCAACAGCGCTATAATGATTTAAAAAATAAAGCTTTAATTTTCTGCACATCTGTGCTATAATGCGCTCGTTTATGTTTGAAACAACTCGGAGGCAGAAATATGAAAAGACTTCTTTCATTAACGCTTGCGATTATTCTGATGCTGACAATGTCGGGTGCCGCCTTTGCCGATTTGACAATCAAGCCGGTTGATGACCCATGGAACAACCCCGAAAATCTCGTTGTCGACGGCAATATTTACTATGCAAACAGCGAATCGGGATACATTGTCGTTTGGGCAACGCCCGCCTGCAATATTAAAGACGGCTATCTGCTGCTCGATAACAAAACCCCCGTGCTTATTGACAATCAGGTAAAATATATGGATGCTGTTCCCTGGGGAAGTACTTCGATCACCGTAAGGGACGAGGAAACGGGCGAAAGCTCGGAGTTTAAGGGCTGGATTTTGATGAGCGACCTCTGCTATGCGGACGGTACTCCTGCTTATGAGATGCCGATTGAGGTACCCGAACACCCTGTAATTCCCGAAGATACTCCGATGCCCACGGAATCTCTGAACCAGACTGAAGATCCGGAGGAAACGGATGCTCCCGCTGAAACAACAGTTCCCCAGCGCCCCACAGAAGCCATAACCGTTTCAAATACCTATAACAACGCTATTGTCTATACCTGCGTGGCAATTGCTGTCGCCGCATTGGCACTTGTGGTTGTGGTGCTTATAAAGCATAAAGCGCTGAACAAAAAAGGTGAATAATTAATTCAAATAACCGCCATACTGAGTATGGCGGTTATTTTCCTGTTTATATATTTGTAAAATACGCCCACATTATTAGCACTCGAATATAAAGAGTGCTAAAATTCATAGTTTGTTCATATAAAACACTATATTTATTCACAAATGAATGGTATTTTATATACAGAAACAAACAAAAGTTATAACCGAGCGAACAAAGTTTGCAACGGCAGCGACAAATTCAAGGAGGAATTAATTATGTTCGAAATTATGCCTTACGGCTTCCGCCGCGTATCCGCTTATAACCCCTTCAGAGAAATGGAGGAAATGACCCGCAGCTTCTGGAACGATGCGACAGTAAATGTCTTCCGCACCGACATCACAGAGAAGGACGGCGTCTATACTCTTGAGGCTGAGCTTCCCGGATTTAAGAAGGAGGACATCAGCATCGATCTTGAGAAGGATTCTCTCACCATCAGCGCCGAGCGCAAGGAAGAATCCGAAAGCGGCGAGGAAAGCAACTACATTCGCCGTGAACGCTTCTACGGCTCCTACACCCGCAGCTTCAATGTCCGCGGAATTGACACCGACGCAATCACCGCCGAGTATACCGACGGCGTACTGAAGCTCACCATGCCCAAGAAGGAGCCTGTCACTCCTCCCACCAGACGTCTGGAGATTAATTAATACTAAACTCTAATAATCAGCATATAGTTTAGGTCTTCCATTTTTACTCCTCTCTCCACCCCCAAAAAAACAACACGGTTTCACCGTGTTGTTTTTTTGATTTTTCTGAATATCTCTGCTGACATGGGAGAAATACGGTTGTCGCCGCAGAGAAGGGGAGAGCCGTCCGTAAATTCAAGCACAAAGGAACTTCTGTTGATTACGCAGGTGATTGTTTCCTCGGCGTTTTCCCGTATGATGTGTATTACGTTGGGCGCCGGAGTTTCTACGCGGAGGTCACCGTTGCGTATAGAAGAGCACTTGCTTCGTATGGCGCCGAGCTTCGCATAATATCCGTAGAGTCCTTCACACTTCGGCTCAAAGGGGGCGCGGTTAAAGGGGTCACGGCAACCGTCAAGGCATTCCTCGTCACCGTAATACAGACAGGGAACGCCGGGAACAGTGTACTGAATTGCGGCGCAGAGCTTCTGCAGATTTTCCGCCCTTAGAGAGCTCTCTCTGTCAATGCGGATTTCCGCCTGCTCCTCGCGGCTCATGCCTTTTGCGTCATGCCCCAGAGCGAGATAAGTATGAAGCCTTTCAACATCGTGGGAACCGAGCAAATTCATAAGGCTCTCATACAATGGCGCGGGGTAGTTATACTTCTGATGAAGGAAAAAGTCTTTAAGCTCGTAAGCATTGCTTTTTCCCGTGGCAAAAGCAAGCACAGCTTCACGGAAGGGATAGTTCATAACGCTGTCGAGCGCACCGCCAAGAGCATACCTGCGCCTATGTCCCTTTTCTTCCTTCAGTATGGCGTCTTCCCAGACCTCTCCGATGATAACCGCATCGCTTTTTTCGGACTTTGCCGCATTGCGAATAAGCTCAAGCACCTCATCGGGAAGCTCGTCGGCAACGTCAATGCGCCAACCCGAAGCACCCATGCGAAGCCAGCTTTTTACGATGCTGTTTTCACTTTTTATGACGTACTCCTGCCATGAGGGCTTAAGCTCATCAACCTCCGGAAGCTCCTTAAAGCCCCACCAGCATCGGTATTTGTCGGGAAACTCGCTGAAATCGTACCAGTCATAATAGGCTGAAGCCTCACCCTGATACGCCCCAAGGTTTACATAATTACTATATTTGTTGAAGTAAATGCTGTCGGCGCCCGTGTGTGAGAAAACCCCGTCATTTACAATGCGAATGCCCAGCTTTTCCGCCTCGGAGCAGAGGTTTACATAATCTTCGTTAGAACCTAACACCGCATCGACCTTTTCGTAATCTGCGGTGTCATATCGGTGGTTTGAACGTGCCTCAAGGATAGGGTTGAGGTAGAGAATGCTCACGCCGAGAGTCTTCAGATAGGGGAGCTTTTTTGCAATTCCCTTCAGCGTGCCGCCGTAAAAATCGTCGGGGGCGTAGTCCCTTTCGCCATCACGGGCCTGCCATTTCACAGTCTCGGAAATGCTTTCGTGCAGCTCGGGAGTACGGCCAAGCCTGCGATGATATTCAATTCCCGCCGAAACATCTTCTCCGAAGCCGAAGCGGTCGGGGAACACCTGATACATTATGCCGTTTTTAAACCAGCCGGGAGTTTCAAAGCCCCTGTGGTACGCGGTGAGCTGGAAAGCCTCCGTTTCGCCGCCGCTGTGGAAAAAGGAGTAGAAATAAACGGCGGGTGACGGCGGCGCAAAGCGGCAGACAAAACGCTCGCCTATGCGCTCCATTTCAATCTCGCGGCAGAAATCCTCGCCCCAGACGTGCATGCTCACCCGGGGAGTGTTGCCCGGGACATAAACGGAAAACTCAATTTCCGCACCCTCCTCAACAGCACCGGCGGGCTTGCGGAAATCCTCGTCAAAGGGCTCGTGAATTACGATACTTCGCACGAAAATCACACCGCGGAGCACCGCGTTAAGCGCGGCAGTACGGGGCTGCATATCGCGAAGCCAGTCATTGTCGCTCAGCTTGCAGAGCTTTTTCCCGAAGACATCAATGACAACCGCAAGTGCGTCCTCCATGCCGAAGCCTCTGTCGTCCATGAGAAAGCGGAAAAGCTCCTCAGGGAGAAAATCCTGATTTTCGGGAATAAAGCGGCCGATCTCCTCAAGCGGCATACGGAAATAGTCGCATCGCTCTGCGGCATA
Organism: Oscillospiraceae bacterium; assembly: GCA_045601285.1. Taxonomy (GTDB): domain Bacteria; phylum Bacillota; class Clostridia; order Oscillospirales; family Oscillospiraceae; genus F23-B02. Next base: position 26,703 of record JAZRZJ010000036.1, on the reverse strand, counting down.
TTCAATGGCAGCGACGGAGCGCAGGTATTTAAGCATGAGGGGATTGAGCACAAGCTCGGATTGCCAGACGCCGTCACGCAGCTCCATGTCGTAGTCGCGGGGACGCTCATAGCTGATTGAAAGTCTGTAATCCTCGGTCCAATGCTCCTCGTAGCCGCCGTAGGTATAAACTTTTCGTCTTATAATAACCATAAATAAAGCTTCGCGTATTCCTCTGCTGAACGGTCAAAACTGAAATCGACCTCCATAGCCTGACGGATAAGGGCCTTCATAAGCTCGGGCTTTTTGAAGCAGTCCATGGCAAGCAGCATGGCGTCCTTCATTTCATGGGCGTTGAAATCCGCAAAGGAGAAGCCCGTGCCTTCACCGGTGTACTGATTGTAGGGCTTTACGGAGTCCTTAAGTCCACCCGTTTCACGAACAACGGGAAGCGTGCCGTAGCGCATGGCAATCATCTGCGACAGACCGCAGGGCTCAAAGCGGGAGGGCATGAGGTAGAAGTCACCTGCGGAGTAGACACGGTGGGCAAGCTCCTCGTTATAGCCTATGTAAGAGCAGAGCCTGCCCGGATACCTAAATTCCGCCTGCCGCATGAAATCCTCAAAGCGCTTGTCGCCCGTGCCGAGAAGCATGAACTGCATATCGTTGTAAAGCATAAGCTCATCGAGCATACGCTCCACAAGGGCGAAGCCCTTCTGCTCCGTCATGCGTGTACACATGACAAAAAGGGGAACGTCCTCACGCAGCTCAAGCCCCATATCCTCCTGCAATTTTAGTTTACATAACTTTTTGCCGCCCAAATGTCCCTTGTCGTATCCTGCGGCAATTGCGGGGTCGGAGTGGGGATTAAAGGTCTTTGTGTCAATGCCGTTTATGATGCCGGAAAGCTCATGGGAGCGGGCGTTCAGAATGCCCTCAAGACCTTCACCGAAGTATGCGGTCTTGATTTCCTCGGCATAGGTGGGGCTTACGGTGTTGATGCGGTCGGCAAAAACACAGCCTGCCTTGAGAAAGTTTGCACAGCGGTCCATCTCCATAAACTCGGGAGTGTAGTACTTATCCTCAACTCCCAGAAGGTCCTGAACGTAGTCAAAGCCGTATTTTCCCTGAAAAGCAATGTTGTGAATGGTCAGCAGGAACCTGCACCTGCTCTGAATACCGTCATACTGGGTTTTGGCAAGCATGGGGAGCATGGCGGTGTGCCAGTCATTGCAGTGAATAATTTTCGGCTCAAAGTCAAGGCTGGGCAGAGCGTCAAGCACCGCACGGCAGAAAAAGGCGTATTGCTCGCCCTCCTCATAGCCGCCCTTGTAGATTTTTTCGCCGTAGTAAAATTCGTTGTCCACAAGGTAAATCACCATGCCGTCAAGCTCAAGCTTTTCGATTCCGCAGTACTGCCTGCGCCAGCCGAGGTTTACATAAAACTCGAACAAATGCTCCACGCGCTCAGCGTATCTGTTCTTGATGCAGCGGTGGTAGGGGGTGATGACCCTTGCGTCTATACCGAGCTTTTTCAATGCCCTGGGCAGAGTTCCCACAACATCGGCAAGACCGCCCGTTTTGGAAAGCGGAGCGCACTCCGCAGCGGCCAGAAGAACATTCGGCATGGTTTTAAGTCCGTGCTGACTCAGGATCTCCTTATATTCCTTCTTCATCACGCTCAATCCTTTCGGGAATAAATTCAAAGTAAACGCAGCTCAGCGGCGGAAGATTGATCCTTGCGCTGTATGGATATTCGCAGAAGCCCTCGCTTCTGCTGATAATTGCAAATGAATTATGTAAACCACTTCCGCCGAATTTTACATCGTCGGAGGAGAGTATTTCACGCAGAGTGCCTCTGCAGTGCAGACCCACAACAAAGCCCTCGTGAAGCGTGGGAATGAAATTGCAGGCGCAAATCAGGAACTTTTCGCCGTCGGTGCGCATAAATGCAGCGGCGCTGCGGTTTTTCTCATTGACGTTGAGCCAGCGAAAGCCCTCCCATGAACCGTCGATTGCGTACAAAGCGCCATTTGTTATGTAAACCTCATTCAGCGCCCTGCAATATTCCTGCATAGCCTTGTGCATGGGATAGTCAAGCAGAAGCCAGTCGAGACTTTTTTTGTAGTCCCATTCAATAAACTGTCCGAACTCCGAGCCCATGAAGGTGAGCTTTTTGCCGGGGTGGGCAAACTGCAGTCCGTAAAGGGTGCGGAGCGCGGCAAACTTCTCCTCATAGCTGCCGAACATCTTGTCCAGCATTGATTTCTTGCCGTGAACCACCTCGTCATGCGAGTAGGCGAGTATAAACTTCTCCGAAAAGGCGTACATCATGGAGAAGGTGATTTTGTCGTGGCTGCCCTTGCGGAAAAGCGGGTCAAGGGAAAAATAGTCAAGGGTGTCGTGCATATAGCCCATGTCCCACTTGAAGTCAAAGCCCAGACCGCCGTCGGAAACCTTTCCCGTAACCATGGGGAAGGCGCTTGACTCCTCCGCAACGGTGATCGCCCTGTGCGAAAGGGAATGCACCGCAGTGTTGAGCTTCTGAAGAAACTCAACGGCCCCGAGATTGATGTTGCCGCCGTTTTTGTTGGGGGTGTATTCCCCGTCTTTTCTGCCGTAGTTGAGGTACAGCATGGAGGACACGGCGTCAACTCGTATGCCGTCGATGCCGTAGCGCTCAATAAAGGAGCAGGCGGAGGAAATGAGAAAGCTCTGCACCTCGGGGAGAGCGTAGTCGAAAATCAGCGTACCCCACTCGGGATGGGAAGCCATGCGCTCCTCCTTGCACTCAAAAAGCCGAGTGCCGTCAAAAAGGGCAAGACCGTGCTCATCTCGGGGGAAGTGGGCGGGAACCCAGTCCATGATTACGCCGATGCCGTGCTCGTGTATTATGTCAACCATTTTCGCAAACTCGTCGGGAGTTCCGTAGCGGCTTGTGGGTGCGTAATAGCCCGTGACCTGATAGCCCCAGGAGGGGGGATAGGGGTACTCCGTGAGCGGCAGAAATTCAATGTGTGTGTAGTGCATTTCGTTGCAGTATTCCGCAAGCTCCTTTGCGGCGGAAACATAGTTTACTCTGCCGTTTTCATCGGTTTTCCATGAACCGAGATGCACCTCGTAAATATTTACGGGGCTGTTTTCGCAATAATTATATGAATTGTGCTTCGGCGTATAGGAAGCCGTCCAGACCTTTGAGGCGGTTTCGATATCCGTCTGCGACCAGGCGGCAAAGGGATCGGCCTTGAGCACCTTTTTCCCACCCTTCTGAGTGACGCAGTACTTGTACAAATCCCCGTTATGCAAACCGCTTACAAAGGCGCACCATAAATCACCGTGCTTCTGCATGGGTGTTGCGGAGTCGTCCCAGGCGTTAAAGTCACCCACAAGGCTGACGTTTTCGGCATTAGGCGCCCAGAGAACAAAGCGGTGCATTTTGATTTCTTCGATCCATGTGCAGCCGAAAAGCAGCCATGCCTTCCGCGCATTGCCCGTGTTGAAGAGGTAAACGTCCGCCTCGGGTATGTATTTTTCAATAAGCTCAGAGTACATGGCGCATCTCCACAATATCGTGGCCCCCTTGTCTAAAGGGGGCTGTCAGCGAAGCTGACCGGGGGATTCTTCTTATTTTATCATTATAGAATAAAACCGCAGTAATTCCAATATCTTTTTGACAAGAGAGGGCAGTATATTTTATAATGATAAAAAGGAGGTAGGGAAATGTTTAAATTCAACCACTTCAATTTCAACGTGTTCGACCTTGAGAAGAGCCTTGAGTTTTATGATAAGGCGCTGGGACTTAAGCCTGTAAGGGAAAAGGAAGCCTCTGACGGCAGCTTCAAAATAGTATATCTGGGTGACGGAGCTTCGGATTTCAGCCTTGAGCTGACCTGGCTGCGTGACCGCACCGAGCCCTATGACCTGGGAGAGCAGGAGTATCACCTTGCTTTCACCGTTGAGGATTTTGAAGCAGCCCATAAGAAGCATGAGGAAATGGGCTGCATCTGCTATGAAAATCCCGCCATGGGCATCTACTTCCTGGAGGATTTGGACGGCTATTGGCTCGAGATCGTACCCGTAAGATAACAAAAAGGCTGTCTATGACAGCCTTTTTGTTATGTAAGGCTTCTCCTTGAGGAGAAGCTGCCAGCGAAGCTGACTGATGAGGTGTTTAATCCGCTCATAAAAATAGTGTCATTCTGAGCGAAGCGAAGAATCCCACTAAACAGCCGTGAATCTACAGTGTCATTCCGAGCGAAGCGAAGAATCCCCATATACGATAGGAGATTCTTCGTCGCTGTGCTCCTCAGAATGACACTTTTTTCTGCGAAGCGCATCCGACCTGTCATTTTGAGCGAAGCGAAGAATCCTACTAAGCAGCCGTAAATCTACAGTGTCATTCTGAGCGAAGCGAAGAATCCCACTAAGCAGCCGTAAATCTGCAGTGTCACTCTGAGCGAAGCGAAGGATCCCGCATTGAGTAGCCTCAGCCTTCATATTCGCCTATTTCAATAACCGAAACCTCAAAGGCTGTTTTTTCTACGGGTACATCGTCGATGAGCTTTATGTAGGTCCGGCTCTGAATGCGGCCCTCAAGCGACACCGTTGTACCCACGTCCCAGTCCGCAGCCTCACGCGCCTTAACGCCCCAGGCAATGCAGGGAAGATAATCCGACCTGCCGTATTTTCTGTTTACCGCAAGCATTAGATCGCAGATATCACGCCCCATGGGTGTTGTGCGCAGATTCGGCTTTTTGCACAGCGTGCCTATAAGCCTGATGATGTTGGTGTCATCGCCGTCGCAGAGAATGATTTCCTTTGCGAAAACGGTTATAACAAGCTTTGCGCCTTCGCCGCTTTTGTTGTTAAAGGAGCGCAGCTCACCCAAAACGCAGATTTTATCGCTTTCCTTAAGCTCAAGATTTTCAAGAATACTGCTGCGCACAATGATGTTTACTCTGTCGTAGGCGCCTGAAAGACGCTCAATTTCCAGCGGAAAGGAGAAAAAGCTTTCGCCGCGTCCGCTGTGGGAAAAGACAGGGGCGGCGGCAAGCGTGCCGCAAAGCTCGGCATAGTTTGTAATATTCAATTCGTCCATTTATGTTCCGTTCCTTGCTTAAAGTCTTTACTCAATTCTATTAGCTTCGTATGCTTGAATATGACGGCGGGATAATATATAATGAAGAAAAAAACGTGAAAGGAAAATAATGATGGATATTAAAGATATACTCAGAACCTGCGACCATACGCTGCTTCGCGTTGACTGCACCGCCAATGAGATTAAAACTCTCTGCGACCAGGCAATTAAATATGAATGTGCCTCCGTGTGCATTCCGCCCTGCCATGTGGCAGGGGCAAAGCGCTATGTGGGCGACAGACTGGCAATCTGCACCGTAATCGGCTTCCCCAACGGCTATATGACAAGCGCAGCCAAGGCCTTTGAAGCCGCCGATGCGGTCAAAAACGGAGCCGATGAGATTGACATGGTAATTAATCTCTCCATGGTAAAGGACGGCTGCTGGGACGATGTTGCCGACGATATAAAAGCAGTCCGCAATGCCTGCGCCGGCAAAATACTCAAGGTCATCATTGAAACCTGCCTTCTTACCGAGGAGGAAAAAATCAGAATGTGCGCCATTGTTGCCCAATGCTGCGCGGACTTCATCAAAACCTCCACCGGCTTCTCAAAGGCAGGTGCCACACGTGAGGACGTGGAGCTTATGCGCAGATACAGCCCCGAGAACGTTCAGGTCAAGGCCGCAGGCGGCATTTCCTCCCTTGAGGATGCCGAGGACTTTATTAATCTCGGTGCAGCCCGACTGGGAACAAGCCGCATAGTCAAGCTTGCAATTGAGGCAGAACAGAGCTGAGCAGGTCGCACAGCAAAAGCCCGGGTACAGACAGCAAAAACCAAAAAAACGTGTAGAGCGGGCAGACCTGTCCCATGATGTTTAAGGGCAGGGCGGAATAATCCCACACATGCCAGTCGAGAGTTATGTTAACCAAATAGCCCGTGCCGAACTCCAGCACTGTAATGCACAGGGCAGAAAGCACAAGCTTCAGCACAAAGGGCAGGGAAGTGGCGGAAAGCAGATACATGAGTGAAAAGCAGACTCCGCCGAGAACAAGCATTGTCCAGTGGGTGTAGCCCCTCCACAAAAGCTCAATTGTGCCGTACAGTACGGCGCCCATAAGATAAACAATAAGAAATTCCATAAAAAATCCTCCCGGGCTTATTCTCTCCCGGGAGGAGCAAAAATATTTGGAAAATAAGAAAAAATTCCTTGACATAGCAGGCTTCAACTGGTATATTAATAGAGCTGAAAATGAAGTAGGTCCGACCTCACCGAACCGCAAAAGGCGCGTCTCGGTCAATAAAGCTGCCGCAGGTGCTGCGGTGTCTTTGTGCGCGGATGCTTCATGTGGCATCGGCGTTTTTAATTTTCATGGAGGTGTTTCAAAATCGCAAGCGTAAATCACGAGATTAATGAAGAGATTCTTGACAAGGAAATACGCGTTATCGGTGAAGATGGCGAACAGCTTGGAATCATGTCTGCTGAAGAAGCCCTGAAAATAGCAGAGGAGAAGGAGCTTGACCTGGTCAAGATTTCCCCGCAGGCAAAGCCGCCTGTGTGTAAGATCATGGACTACGGCAAATTCCGTTTCGAGCAGTCCAAGCGCGAAAAGGAAGCAAAGAAGAATCAGCGTGTTATGGAAGTCAAGGAAGTTCGCATGTCTCCCAATATTGACGCAAATGACTTTAACACCAAGCTCAAGAGCGCAATGAAGTTCCTTGCCGACGGCGATCGTGTCAAGGTATCCGTGCGCTTCCGCGGCAGAGAGATGGCACACACCCAGATAGGTGAGCAGCTGCTCAACGACTTTGCGGAAAAGTGCAGCGAGATTGCCGCGCTTGACAAACAGCCCAAGCTTGAGGGACGCAATATGTCCATGTTCCTGAGCCCCAAGTCCGCCGCCGCGATAAAGAAGGCGCAGAAGGAAAAGAAGCAGGCGGAGGAAAAGGCCGCGGCTGAGGCAGCAAAGGCCGCCGAAGAGTAAGTATATTACAGGTAAAACCTGATAATAGGCGCTGAGAAATCAGCATTATACGGAAGGAGAAACTATTATGCCTAAACTTAAGACCCACAGCGGTGCTAAGAAGAGATTCAATCTCACCAAGACCGGTAAGGTAAAGCGCGCTCACGCTTACAAGAGCCATATCCTCACTAAGAAGGACACCAAGCGTTGCCGCCGTCTGCGCACCAACGTAATGGCAGACGTTACCAACGAAGCAACCATCAGAAAGATGATTCCTTACAAATAATCGTAAGGCTACTACTTATAGGAGGAAATAACAAATGGCAAGAGTTAAGGGCGCAATGATGACCCGTAAGCATAGAAATAAGGTTCTGGGACTGGCAAAGGGTTACTGGGGCAACAAGTCCCGCCACTACAAGATGGCAAACGAGCAGATGATGAAGTCCGGCCGTTACGCATACGTTGGCCGCAAGCAGAAGAAGAGAGACTTCCGTCAGCTTTGGATCACCCGTATCAGCGCAGGCTGCAAGGCAAACGGCATGAACTACTCCCAGTTTATGCACGGCCTCAAGCTCGCCGGTATCGACATGAACCGCAAGATGCTGTCCGAGACCGCGATCCACGATCCCGCAGCTTTCACCGCACTCTGCGAGAAGGCAAAGGCAGCACTTTAATGCTTTTATAAAAAACAAAAAACTGCGACAGATATATCTGCCGCAGTTTTTTTATACCTTTGTATCACGAACCACCCGCAAAAGTCAAAAACAACTGTCATTGCGAACCAGTGCGCACACTGGTGTGGCAATCCGTTTTCCCTTCAAGGGATTCCCTGCAGTACGCAAATGCTGAATGCTGAAGGGTGAACATTCAGGAGACTACATCTCACGCAATTACCTTGCCGAGGACACGCAGAGGCAGCTCCGGGGAAATGGGAATGTCATCGTATGCGGGGTTGAGTGAATGCAGAGCCAGCACATCATCGCCCGCCACAAGCTGCTTAAGATAGGCGTTGCCGTCATATAGGAAAATGCCGATTTCGCCGGTCATAAGGCTGCGCTGCTGACTAACCCATACGGTCTGTCCGTCATGGAAGCGGGGCTCCATGCTGTCGCCTGCAACACGCACACCGAAGTTTGCGCTGTGCGGAACCTCGGGGCCGACCTCCGTAATTTCGTAATCCTCGCCGTCGAGGAACTGACCCGTGCCTGCCGAAACGGGAAGCGTGTAAAGGGGAATGGAGCGCAGCTGCACAATGGGTGCCTCGGGCAGAATTTCATATTTACCGCTGTCATGGAGAAGCTGAATATAGTCCATGACTTTTTTCCTGCCCGTGCCGTTGAGCCCTGACAGAATGCCGCCCTTGCTTCCGTCAAAGAATGCGCCGCCTATGTCGTCAATCTCAAGGGCGCGGCACAGGGCGAGAAACTGCTTTGCGTTGGGAAGCGTGCTGCCCTTCTCCCACTTGGATACGGCCTGATTGGTAACGTCTATGCCCTCTCCGAAGAGCTTTTCCGCAAGCTCGGACTGGGAAAGACCCAGTACCTTTCTCTTTTCGGTGAGGACTTCGCCAATATCTTTATACATATTGTACCTCCGATTTTTATTGAATACATTATATACTGCCAGGATAATAAATGCAATAGAAATATCTGAAAAAGATAAAAAATATATTTACATATCCGAACGAGAGATTTATAATATAACCAGTATCTTATTCGGAGAGCATCATGGACAGGGTTATTTTACATTCGGATATCAATTCCTGCTATGCAAGCATAGAACGGCTTTATGCGCCCGGGCTTGCGGGAAAGCCCCTTGCGGTGTGCGGCGACAAGGAGCTTCGCCACGGCATTGTTCTGTCCAAGGACGAGCTTGCAAAGCGGGCGGGAGTAAAAACGGGCGATGCAATATGGCAGGCAAAGCAGAAGTGTCCGGAGCTTCAGATTGTGGAGCCGCACTTTGACCGATATACCAAGTACAGCAGGCTTGTGCGGGAAATTTACTATGAATATACCGATTTGTGCGAGCCCTTCGGACTTGACGAAAGCTGGCTGGACATAACAAACTGCCTTGCCTGCCCCGACGGAGTCAGGACCGCCCACGAAATAAAGGAGCGAGTAAAAAAGGAAACGGGACTTACGGTGAGCGTGGGCGTGTCGTGGAATAAGATATTGGCAAAGCTGGGTTCGGATTATAAAAAGCCCGATGCGGTGACGGTGATTGACAGGGAGAATTTTGAAAGCATGGTGTGGCCTCTTCCCGCCTCGGATATGCTGATGGTGGGACGCAGCACAACAAGGGCGCTGGAGCGCATGGGCATACGAACCGTCGGCGAGCTTGCCAATACCGATGTGGAAATTCTACGAGCCCGCTTCGGCAAATGCGGAGTCATGCTGCACGTTTACGCCAACGGTCTTGATTCCACGCCCGTACGCAGAGTGGGGGAGGCGCCGCCTCCGAAATCCATCGGCAACAGTACCACCATGCCCGCCGATGTTAAGAACACCGAGGAGGCGCACCTTGTGATGCTCATGCTGGCAGAGAGTGTGGGTGCAAGACTGAGGCACGAGGGCTTTCTCTGCCGAACGGTTGAAATTTCACTGCGTACTGCGGAGCTTGAATGGAGCAGCCACCGTATGCGCCTGCGCTATGCCACGGACATAACCACGGAGCTTTACGAATACGGAATGCGTCTGCTTGCGGAAAGCCATGAGTTTCCCGCACCGCTTCGCAGTATGGGGCTCCGCGCCCTTGAGCTTGTGCATGGGGATATGCCCGAGCAAGTAGACATATTTATAGATTATGTAAACAAAGAAAAACAGCAGAAAATTGATGCCGCCGTGGATAAGATAAGGAATAAGTACGGTAATTCCTATATCCAGCGCGCGTCGATTTTCGGCAAAATCCCCGAGGACTTCGGCTTCTGCGCCCTCCCACAGGCGGCGGATTAGGGATTAGAATCGTAGGGGGGCGGTGCGATACCAAAATGCTGAATGATAAATGCTGAATGTAGAATTGTCCGCCAAAACGCCTCCCTTGTTAAAGGGAGGGGGACCGCGGTTGCGCGGTGGGGGGATTCAACATAGGAAGCAGTAATTAATACGCCGTAGGGCGGGGGATTGCTCCCGCCGCAGAAGGCACCACAGTTTGTTTGCAGAGCAACCCGTATCTCCTCATGGCCCCCTTGTCTAAAGGGGGCTGTCAGCGAAGCTGACTGGGGGATTCATTTGAAGTAATAGTGAATAGTGAATAAGTGAGCTTTGCACCCGTAGGGCGGGGGCTTGCTCCCGCCGCAATAAAAAAGACACCCCGAGGGGTGCCTTTTTCATATCATAAACGTGTATCCGTAGGGGTAGGGATTGCCCGAAAATTCCACCATCCATTTTTTGAACTGCTCCTTGTCCTTTACCACCATGCCCGAAAGCCTGTCGATGCCGTGTCCGATAAGTGCGGGACACATGGGTACGGAGGGACCTATAAGAACGGTCTTGGCATTTTCGGAAAGCTCAAGAAGTCTGGGCATGGTTTTGTTTATGGAGGCAGAGCCCGTAATCAGCACGATGTCGCACCCGGGAAGAATATACTCACAGGCGGCATCGGGATAGTCGCCCTTAATGTCACGCCTTTCCATTATGTAAACCTTTTTCGCGCCCTTTACGGTTTCCTCGGGCATTCGCAGATGACCGATAAAGGCAAAGGTTTTACCCTCGGTTTCCCAGCCGCGTGTGCATATACGGTCGTATGGGGCTTCACAATCCATCTCACGCATTTTCTTTTCGGAGTTGTAGAAGGCGTTTATTACCGCCATGGCTTCGGAGGCTTCCTCCATGTTCCAGCTCATGACGGCTTCGGCGGCTTTTTTAGCTTCCATTCCCACAAGCGTGGGAAAGCTGCGTTCAATGCTGCTGCCCTCGGTACTCATGGCAATGCCGAAGCTGCCGTCGGAAAGCTCCGCGCCTATCCACGCCTGACCGCGCACTATATCCTTGACGGTAAGGTCCTCGGCTATGCCGTCAATTAAAATCTTGTAATATTCCTTCATGAAAAACACTTCCTTTTCTTAATAATAACATCACTTGCCATGTTACTGCAAGTGATGTTATACTGAACATGAGGTGATAACGTGATTTTTGATACCCATGCGCATTATGACAGCGGCGCCTTTAACGCTGACCGCTTTGAAATACTGTCCTCTATGCCCGAAAACAACGTGGGCGGCATTGTAAATCCCGGCTGCGACCTTGAAAGCAGCAAAGCCGCCATAGCCCTTGCGGAGAAATATAGCTTTGTCTATGCGGCAATCGGCTGGCACCCTGAGGATATCGCGGACAAATTCACGGAGGCGGCATTTGCCGAGCTGTGCGATCTTGCCAAGCACCCGAAGTGTGTTGCAATCGGCGAAATCGGACTTGACTATTACTGGGACAAGGAACACAAGGAGGAGCAGAAGACACTGTTCCGCCGCCAGCTTGAGCTTGCCGAAAGGCTGAATAAGCCCGTCATCGTCCATGACCGCGAGGCACACGGCGACAGCATGGAGATAATCCGCGAATACCCCGGAGTCCGCGGCGTATTCCATTGCTATTCCGGAAGCGCGGAAATGGCAAAGGAGCTTTTAAAGCGCGGCTGGTATCTGGGCTTTGACGGTCCCATAACCTATAAAAACGCAAGACAGAGCCACGAGGTCATAGAGCTTTGCCCCCTTGACAGAATGCTCATTGAAACCGACAGCCCATATCTGACACCCGTTCCCTTCAGGGGCAAGCGCAACGATTCAGCTAAGCTCTGCTATGTAATCGAAAAAATAGCTGAGATAAAAAATATGTCTCCGCAGGAGATTGAGAGGATTACCTTTGAAAACGCCGTAGCTTTTTACGGAATTGGAGAATAAGATGTACAAGCCGGAAATAATACTCAGGGGTGCGCCGAATGCCCGTGATTTAGGCGGAATTGAAACCCTTAAGGGAAGAAAAGTGAAAAGCGGCCGCCTTATACGAAGCGGGAATCTGCGAAATATCTGCGATGCAGATGCTGAGTATCTGAAAAACGCAGGTCTGCGCAAGGTTGTTGACCTGCGTACAGCGCAGGAGCGCTATGAAAAGCCAGACCGCGTAATCGAAGGTGTTGAATATATTGTCTGCCCCATAATGCCCGACAGAGTAGAGGGCATTACCCGCGAAGCTCCGGAAACAGAGGAAGAGGAGGCGCTGCGGACAATTGCCATGGCAAAGCGCCTCATGGCACATCACACCGACGGCAGAGCGCAGATGAAAAGCCTTTATCCGCTGTTTGTGAGCCTTGACCATTGCACAGAGCATTTTGCGGAGTTTTTCAGAATACTGCTTGATACGGAGGAGGGTGCCGTGCTGTTCCATTGCACAATGGGAAAGGACAGGGCGGGAACCGCTGCGGCGCTTGTGCTTTATGCGCTGGGAGTGCCGAGGGAAAGCATAGTTGCGGACTATCTGATTACTGCGGAACGCTGCGCCCCGGGAACAAAGTGCCTGCTTGAAAACTGCCGCCGCTTCACCGATGACGAGGCAATTCTGGAGTATATCTATCTTCTTGACACGGTGGAGGAAAGCTTTATCAGCGCAAGCTTTGAAACCTGCGAAAAGCTGTACGGCAGCGTGGACAGCTTTCTGAAGAACAAGCTCGGCCTTGACAAAGAAAAGCTCAAACGCCTGCGCGAATTATATCTTGAATAAAAAAAGAGCGCAATGCGCTCTTTTTTTAATCGTCTGAAAGATTTGAGTAGCAGGAATCGGGGAGAATGTCGGAAAACTCTGTCAGCACGGTCTGAAGAAGCTGACCGTCTTCGTAAGCGGAGGGAGAGGAAAAGTGAGCTTTGGGAGCAAGTCCACCGGAGAGCATGACGCGGACGGAGGTGCCTTTTCCTTCGCCGCGGCTTTCAATGATAACAGCTCCGCCGTGAAGCTCTGCGATACCGCGCACGATTGCAAGCCCCATACCGGAACCGCTGCCGGATTCGTCAAGCCTCTGTGTCTGACGGTAGCGCTCGAATATACCCTGCAGCAGTCCTGCGTCAATACCGCTGCCGTTGTCATTAACGCCGAGCACAAGATGCTTGTCTGTGCGGAGCAGTGAAACGCTTATGCGTCCGGAGTCGCCGCAGTGCTCAATGCTGTTTGCCAGCAGATTCATGAGCAGCTGCTCAAAGAGTCTGCGGTCCGCAACGTGACGGATATGCGCTTCAGCGTTCAGGGAAATGTCGGGAGCTGCACTCCTGAGGGAAAATTTCAGAGTTTCGATCACACTGCTGCAGACATCGGAAACGTCGAAAACCTCCGGTGAAAAGGGAAGCTCGCCTCTTTCCAGCATTCCGAGAGTGCTCATGTTGTCGATGGTGCGCTTCATGCTGTTGTAGCTTCTGTTCAGGGAAGCCACGTAGCTGAGAAGCTTTTCGTCATTGCTGTTTTCACCGATAATGGAAATACAGCTTGAGGCAAAGCGTATATTTGAAAGGGAAGAGCGGAGCCTTGCAAAAACCATTGAATTGTCGGGAGCGGGAGCGTCCTTCGGGGTAAGCACGCAGATTTTGGATTTGCCGTCTGTTGATACGTTTATTACGCAGCTTTTTGTTCCGATAAATGCCGTGGTTACAAAGCTTTCCGCCTGAACGTTTGTGACATGGGAGGGAAAAAGCGCGGAAACATGACGTCCCGTAAGCTCACGCCGGGCAAGATTGACGGCAGAGGGATTCATGTATTCGATACATTCATTTTTGATAACGACAACGGGCTGAGCCACAAGGGAAAAGGCTTCTAGATATATATTTTTGCCTGCCATAATCAATACTCCTTAAGGTTGTACGAATATTATACCGAAAACGGTCAAAATACACAATAGGGGTGTTAAAATATAAAGGAAAATGACGAAATTTTGGAAGTATCGAAAATTGATTTTTGCTAATAGTATATGATACAATTATGTTAAATCAAAGGCAAAGATTTTCCAATAATGTGAATTCTTAATTTTGGAGGAATATAATATGATTAAAGTAGCAATCAACGGCTTCGGCCGTATCGGCTCCCTGACCTTCCGTGCAGCCATCAAGACTGATGATATCGAGATAGTTGCAATCAATGCTCCCGGTCACCCCGCAAGCCAGCTTGCATACGCAATTAAGTTCGACTCTGTCCACGGCAGATTCAACGGCACCGTTGAAGCAAACGATGAAGAAAGCGTCATCATCGTAGACGGCAAGAAGATTCCCGTCCTGTCCGACAATAAGTACCGCGATCCCGCACTTCTCCCCTGGGGTGAAATGGGTGTTGAGTACGTTCTCGAGTGCACCGGCGCATTCCTTGACAAGAAGTCCGCACAGGCACATATTGATGCAGGCGCACAGGTCGTTGTCATGTCCGGTCCCGCAAAGGACGACACTCCCATGTTCGTATGCGGCGTAAACCTTGAAAAGTACAGCAAGGATATGCAGTTTGTTTCCAACGCATCCTGCACCACCAACTGCCTTGCTCCCATTGCAAAGGTTCTGAACGATAACTTCGGCATCGTTGAAGGTCTCATGACCACCGTTCATGCCTCCACCGCAACCCAGGAAGTCGTTGACGGCTTCTCCAAGAAGAACTGGCGTCTCGGCCGTTCCGCATTGAGCAACATCATTCCCACCTCCACCGGCGCTGCAAAGGCAGTCGGCAAGGTAATCCCCGAGCTTCAGGGCAAGCTCACCGGCACCTCCATGCGTATCCCCTCCGCCGACGTTTCCATCGTTGACCTGACCGTACGTCTTGAGAAGGGCGCAAGCTATGAGGAGATCTGCAAAGCTATGAAGGCAGCCTCCGAAGGCTCCATGAAGGGCGTTCTGGAGTACGTTGAGGACGAGGTCGTTTCCTGCGACTTCCGCACCGACCCCCACACCTCCATTTTCGATGCCAAGGCAGGTCTCGCGCTGAACGACAACTTCGTAAAGCTCATGGCATGGTACGATAACGAGTGGGGCTTCAGCAACAAGATGCTCGACCTCGTTCGCCACATGGACTCCGTCCGCAAGGCATAATTTCATCATTAAGCATTAAAATCCCGCCTCGTTATGAGGCGGGATTTTTGCTGTCGGTACATGGTAGGGAACGGTCTTGACCGTTCCGAAGCAGACACCGAAACAACGAAAATTGCCGAAATGACGCTCAGGAACCTTGCAATCCGCGCCTCCCTTTATGCAAGGGGGCAGATAGCGGAGCATCACGGCTCTTTTTCTGAATATTCTTCCATTTTTCGAACCAACTCGCTCGGCTTCATATCAAAAGCGTTTGCTATTTTACAAATCGTTGCAAAATTTGCCTGTTTGGTGCCATTTTCGATCATTGTCAGATGCGTCCTTGCGATACCGGCAAGCCCGCTCAGCACCTCCTGCGAGATGCCCCTTGACTTACGGATGTTTTTTATCGTTTCTCCTATGGCTTTTTTATTGAACAGCAAGCATCTCACCTCTCTTCACAAATATTGTATGCAAAGAGAGACATTCTATTGTCTATGAAGATAGACAAAACGACAATACTATGCTATAATTAAATAGTCCTAATGCAAATTAAATTAAGAAATAGCCAAAAAGGAGAAAGGAAAAATGAAAAGATTTATCGCACTACTCATGGCACTGGTGATGTGCCTCGCTCTCTGTGCCTGCGGAAGCGAAGTCAATGCAAAGGACGAAGTCAAGGCAAAGGAAGCTTATGATAAACTCGTCGAGGTGTATAATTTGGTTGATCAGATCGGCGGGGATATTTATCAGATTTGGGCAAAAAGCAGCACCGACAAGAGCAAATTATTGGAAGATCCGATAAACTACATATTAAATAACTCTCATCTTGAGAAGGACGATTTGCTCTTCGGCTTCCTTTCCATGGTCACAATTGTTTCTTCCGGTGCTGGTAGTAGAGATGAAACTCTCGAGCATTTTTTGACTTACAGCGAAGAAGAGAAAGAATATCTTCTAAATACTCTTAATGATGCTGACATAATTGATTCATTTTTCTCTCGAGCAAACCCGCTTACAGATTTTTGCGTATTTTGCGTGATAAATTCTTACTATCTAAATGGAGATTTTGCTATAGCTCAGGAAAAACTTGATGAAGCAAAAGCAATAGTCAAAGATCTTCAGTCTTCTAATTTCGGTGGAATGGAAGCATTAAACAGTATGTATACCGATATTCTTTCCTATTACAATTACTGCCTTGAGCCGACAGGCAGCCTTGTTCAGGCAAGCGAAACGATTTCTGATCTTCGTGCTTCCATTAGTGAAAGTATGAATTCATTAGAACTTTTCTTCTGATGCCTTGTAGCTATTATAGATTAAATGACAAATATGATAATCAATAACAAGGAGAAACAATGAAAGAGAAATTCAGTAATGCGAGCAATAAAGTTTTTTCCAACATAGGCGGAAAAATTATAACTCTCGCAAAAATAGTTTTCTGGGGCGGAATCGCAGCGTCCATCATTTTGGGAATTATTGCGGAAATCGACTGCTGGTTTAGTGCTGAACTTGCTGCACTGTTCATTATAGGTGTCGGCGGCGCCATTGTATGTTGCATCAGTGCGTTTTTCCTTTACGCTTTTGGGCAACTCGTCGATGATGTTCACAAAAAATAATATCAAGAAAAATCAGCAAAAAGGGGAGCGGTTTTATGTCGCTCCCTTTTCATATCAACCTTGTATGTTCTTCTATTGCCATTTCTATATTAAGCATTAAAATCCCGCCTCGTTATGAGGCGGGATTTTTGCTGTCAGCAACATGGTAGGGAACGGTCTTGACCGTTCCGAAGCAGACACCGAAGCAACGAAAATTGCCGAAATGACGCTCAGGAGCCTCGTAATCCGCATTCCCCTTATGCAAAGGGGCGCATAGCGGAACGGGCAAGCCCGTTCCATACAGTGAGCTTCCGTTCGGCGAACTCCTGAAAAAGCGGTGTTATTATATTCAAATATTCATAAAATGCGCAAATATTCATGAATATTGAATAATATGCGGAATGATGCGAATATATAATAAGTATATTACGAAATTATCAATAATTTGACGAATAAATATTCAAATTTCCTATTGACATATACATACCGCGGCGCTATAATGACAGCGTTATTAAAAGAAATGTGAATTAATATTTATTGATTCGCAGAAAGGAAGACCAAAATGAAATTCACCAAGAAACTTCTTATTTGCCTTATGACAGTTGTTGCCACGCTGGCAATAACCATAATGGGCGCATCCGCATGCACCATGGTCTATGTAGGCTCCGACCTCACCAGCGATGGAAGCACCTTCATGGCACGAAGCGAAGACTACTCCAACAGCTACAACAAGGTAGCTTATGTAAGTCCCGCAGGCAACTACAAGCAGGGCGAAGTGTATAACGGCTGCTACGGCTTTACCCACACCTTCAGCCACGACACCTACGCATACACCGCCACCAGCGATGACAACTTCGTTGGCCCGGGTAATGAAACCGGCAAGTGCCCCGACTGCGGCAGCACCCATAAGCACACTCCCATGGAGGAATGCGGCTGCAATGAAATGGGCGTTTCCGTTTCCGCAATGGTAACCCTGAGCGCCAACAGCGCCGTCAAGAGTGCCGACAAGATGGTTTCCGGCGGTATGTGTGAGTCCGATATGACCACCATTCTCCTGAGCGAAGCCGCCACCGCCAAGGAAGGCGTTGAGCTGCTCATCAGCATTTACGATACCGTGGGCGCAGAAGAGCGTTCCGGCGTCCTCATCGGCGACCAGAAGGAAGTATGGTACGTTGAAAACTACACCGGCCATCAGTACATTGCTGTTAAGCTCTCCTCCAGCATGATCGCAATCAGCCCCAACATGGGTGCCATCGGTCTTGTTGACCTGGACGATACCGAAAATGTGATCGCCTCCGAAGGCATCATCAGCGTTGCAAAGGCCGCCAACTCCTACGTTGGCGATGAAGAGGCAAACACCATTGATTTCCGCGCCTCCTACTCCAACACCAGCATCAATGCCCGTATGATCAACGGCATCAACTACTTTGCCGGCGAAGCAAAGTTTGACTCCGCGAGCATCAGCAGCGCAGACTTCACCATCTCCAACGTGAAGAATGGCGAGATCGTCACCATGTACACCCCCATCGTAAGCAATCGCGTACTGGGTGCCAAGGATCTTGTAGACTTCTACAAGGTAGATCAGATCGCCAATACCGGCAACCTCGAATGGCACATCTTCCAGATCAATGCAAACGGACCCATGGAGACCGGCACTGTTGAATGGCTGGCCATGGAAAACGGCGCATACAGCGTTGCAATTCCTTACTACCCCGTTCTCACCAACGATCTCTATGAAGGCTACAAGGTAGGCGGTCTGGGCAAGGCAGCCACCGTAAGCACTGTTCCCGAAGACGCAACCGGCTTCTTCCCCAGCGGCAAGAGCTTCAAGGTTCTCCCCGAGGGCTGGGAATCCGGCTACTACTGGAGCGTTGATGCACTGTCCAACTACTGCCTGTCAAGCGCCTGCTCCGCAGAGGACAACGCAATGGTGAAGGCAAAGCTCGCCGAGATGCAGCAGAAGTGCTACGACAAACAGGCTGAGATGGCAAAGGCTCTCGCAGGCATGGATACCGAAGCAGCAAAGGAATACTGCACCGCACAGAGCGCAGCTCTTGCAAAGGAAGCACACGTTCTGACAGTTGCACTTTACAAGGACATCGCATTTGACCAGCATGTGTTCGTAAACGGCGAATGCACCCTCTGCGGCGAAAAGGACGTTACCTTCAATCCTTTCGTTGACGTAGCTGATACCGCAGTTTACAAGGACGCAGTCCTCTGGGCATTCTACAAGCAGCCCGAACAGATTACCACCGGCTTTGACGCAACCCACTTTGCACCCAAGGCCTCCTGCACACGCGCTCAGGCTGTCACATTCCTGTGGCGTGCAGCAGGCTGCCCCGAACCCACCGGCGAATGCCCATTCGTTGATGTAAATCCCGACAGCGTATTCTGCAAGGCAATCACCTGGGCATTTGAGCAGGGCATCACCGAGGGCTTTGACGCAACCCACTTCTGCCCCAACGCAACCGTAACCCGCGCACAGTTCGTAACATTCCTCTGGCGTGCAAACGGCTGCCCCGAAGCTGAAGGCAGCATTGACGATTTCGTCGATGCAGACCAGATCGCAGAGCCTTACCAGGCAGCAGTTGCATGGGCAGTTGAGCAGGGCATCACCGAGGGCTTTGAAGACGGAAGCTTCGCACCCAAGGCAGAATGCACCCGCTGGGCAGTAGTGCTCTTCCTCTTCCGCGATGCAGAAGAAGCAGCCGCATAAGCTGTAATATAACTCAAAGAACCGTTCCCAAGGGAGAGCGCCCTTGGGAACGGTTTTTTTGCGCATATTTTGCGCTATTTTGCGAATTGTCGGCATATCTTGTGCAATAAATGTTAAATTACTAAAAAAACCGCAGAATTTACGTTGCAGAATACCGGTTTGCGTTGTATAATCTATATAGCCAAAATTAAATATGAAAGGGAAACAAATATGAAAAAATTCACAAAGATTCTGGCACTTGTCCTCTGTCTTGCCATGGCATTCGCACTGTGCGCCTGCGGCGGAGATGAGGGAGAAAAGAAGGAAGAAAAAGTAGTTAAGACCGATTCCGAGCTTTTTGTAGGCACCTGGGAATACAAGATTGATATGGCCGACCAGATTTATTCTGAGCTTATTTATGAGTTCTCTGATGCGGCAGACTATATTGATTTTGATGAAGTCTTGTGCGTTATGACTCTCACCTTCAATGAAGACGGCACCTATAAAATGACCACCGGAATGGACAAGGATTCCAAGAAGGCATTCGAAAAATCACTTGAAGAGGGTCTCTATGCATACCTCGAAGAAGCGCTTGCTCTTGAGCAGGAACAGCTCGGTATGAGCGATGAAGATTACGAAGCAGCATACATGGAAGCATACGGCATGACTTCTGCTGAGCTGTGCAAAGAAACTGTTGATGAAGCTGTTGCCGAATTTGACCTTGACGATCTGGTCGGCGATGAAATCGAAGGCAACTGGAAGGCAAAGGACGGCAAGCTCTTCATGACAGAGGATCTCGACGACGAAATCAGCGACGGCGACTACGACGAATATGAAGACCTCTCCGAAGACGGCTTCACTCTCGTTAAGGGCTTCACCGACGGCGTAGAGGACGACGGCGATATGTACCCCATGGTATTCACCAAGGCCTGATAACTTAATCTAATAAATATAAAAAATACCGCAGTTTTGACTGCGGTATTTTTTATATTTCCGCTTATTTCTCTGCAGTAAGAAACAATAATCATCAGCAGGGTGTGACGCACTTCTGCATATTACATAAGTATAATATATAATACTTATGTAAACTTGCGGAGGCGAAATTATGGACATAAAAGAATCAATCAGCGCGGTGAAAAGCGTTCTTAAGGAGAGCGCGAAGCGGGAACGTACTCCCGGACTTGAAAAGACGGCATGGGCGGTAATCAGCTTTGTCGGCGGCTTTGTGCTGTCGGCGGCTCGGGTACTCCGTGCAGGCGGGCCCTTCGGAATTGCGGCTGTTGCTGCGGCGGGAACGGGACTCAACGGTGTGTGCTGTCTGCTGGGCTCGGCATTGGGTTACATAGCAAGCTTCGGTCTTGCCCGTGGAATACGTTACCTTGCCGCAATAGTTATGGTGTTCACCGTAGGCTTTGCGTTCCAGGACACAAGACTCGGCAAGCACGGGCTTTTTGCCCCTGCAAATGCGGGCATTGTAAGCTGTGTAACGGGCTTTCTCGCGGGCTTTACGGCGCTCACCTCGGGGACTCCGACATCGGCGGTTGTTGTTCTTGAATCTGTGCTTGCCTTCGGCGGCTGCTATTTTTTCCGTGAGGCAATGAATGAGAACGAGCGCACAACGGAGACTGCCGAGCTTCGCCACGCTGCCGCTGTGCTGATAACCGTTGCTGCTGCACTTATGGCGCTGTCGGGGCTTGAAGTGATGGGCGTAATCTCGGTTGGTCGCCTTCTCGCGCTTCTTATGGTGATGACCGCAACCCTGCGCTGCGGAATGCTCATGGGCTGCACGGTAGGCACTGCCTTCGGACTTGCAATGGACCTGACACTCGGGGGACTGCCCTTTTTCACCATGTCCTACGCCTTCGGCGGTTTGCTTTCGGGAGTATTCAACCGCCACGGCAGACTTGTGTTTGTGCTGTCGTTCATACTGGCAAATGCCGTTGCGGTTGTGTGTACATGGAGCGCAGCACCGCAGATAAACGCAATGTTTGAGGTGTTCTGTGCCTCTGTGGTGTTCATGGTGCTTCCCTCTGTGTTTTTAAGTCGTGCAGGCTCGCTGATTGAACCCACGATTCTCGGAAGCGGCGAATCGGGATTGCGGAAATATGTGGCCAGGCGTGTGGCGTGCATGGGTACGGCCTACAGCGGTCTGTATGAGCTTGTGCGCCGCAATATCGAGCTTCCCGCAAATGACAATGACCCTTCAAGAGTTTTTGACCGCGCCGCCGATGCAGTGTGCATAAGCTGTCGGGAGAAAAACCGCTGCTGGAACAACTGCTATATGGACACTCTTGCGGCACTGAACGATGCCTCATCCGCCATAAAGGAGAAGGGAATACTCAGCGTGGAGGATCTGCCCAGACACTTTGCGGAGCGGTGCAGGACGCCCGAAGCCTTTGTTGCCGCCGTAAACGGTGAGCTTCGGGCATCGGCGTACAGACGGCAGTTTGCCGCAGGACTGCGCGAAAGCCGCGATACAGCATGGGGACAGTATGCGGATATGGCGGAGGTGCTTTCCGATGTGGCAAAGGAGCTGGGAAGCACAAACGGCGCAGACCGTCTGTCAGAGCGCAGACTTATCCGCTACCTCCGCACCCTTGATATTGAAGCCGATGCCGCGGTGTACCGTGACGGACGCGGCAGACTCCGCGTCGTAATCGAAAGCGGAAATCTTCCCGCGCTTACAAAGGACAAAAAGTATCTTGAAAAGCTGTCGGGAGTACTGGGAGTGCGTATGTGCCGACCCGAAATCTCGGATAACGGAAGTGCAAGGCTTGTGCTTGCGGAGGCGGAACCGCTTGCCGTGAGCGTGGGAATTGCCGCAATGAAAAAGCAGGGCGAGCGCGTCAGCGGCGATAAGGGCACCTATTTCAAAACCGACTCGGGAGTGCTGTGTGTCATACTGTCCGACGGCATGGGCTGCGGCGAGGATGCGGCAAAGGAAAGCGGCGAGGTAATAGGAATACTTGAGCGGTTTCTCCGCTCGGGAATGGACCCCGCCATTGCCATGAAAACCCTGAATTCCGTAATGCTTCTCAAAAACGGCGAGCATTGGGGCTTTGCCACGGTGGACCTTATGTGCGTAAATCTCTTTACGGGTGAAACCTGCTTTTATAAGTACGGTGCCGCACCAAGCTATGTCATGAGCGGCAAAAGCATACGCCGCATAAAAGGCGAAAGTCTTGCTCCGGGACTGTGCGGGGCGGGTGTTGCGCCCGATGTGGTGAGAATGCGGCTGAAGCCGGGCAATACCGCAATTGTTGCTTCCGACGGAGTAATCGGCGACGGCAATGACGCATGGCTGCGGGAGGTGCTAGACTCCGCAACGGACGATATGAAGCTTCTTGCCCGGGACACTCTGCGTGAGGCGGAAAAAATCTGCGGCAAAACCGATGACATGACGGTGCTTGCCGTGCGCGTGGAGACGAGAGCATGATGTTTACAAAGGTCGCCCGACGGGTAAAATCAGAAACAGAGCTGCCGACGGAGGTAAAAAACGTGGTCAAAGGAACAGCCCGCAGGATAATAGTAGTAAAATCTCCCGACAAAAAAGTGTTCGAGGAGGCAATATTCGTAGTACGCGAGGAGTATCTCCAGTCCGCAGGTATAACGCAGGCGGAGCTTATGAAGGAGGCTCGTGCGGCGGCAAAGGGCTATGTAAGCACGCTCCGCACAAAATCGGCTTCCGCAAGGTCGGCAATAACCGCGGCGATTTCCGCCGTTGCAGGCTCGGGAGTGTCGATACTCATCATGAAAGTATTCGGATTATAACAGATGCAGGAAACTGCATCTGTTTTTTTGCGCAATTTTGCGATATAATAGCTTTGGTGATAATTGTGACTGAAAAAGTTTTCAAAATAAGCGGAATGCACTGTGCCGCCTGCTCTGCAAGCCTTGAGAAATTCATGTCACGTCAGAGTGCGGTGAGTGAGGTGTCCGTAAATCTCACAACAGAAAAAATGCGCATTGTCTATGATGATACGCTTAATGCCGAAAAAGTCTGTGAGCTTGTGTCCCGCCTCGGCTTTGAGGCGGAAGAGTATGTCGCTAAAGATTCTGCCGCACTTAAGCAGAGAAGGGCGGAGGAGGAACAGAAGAAGGCTGAACTCCTGAGCATGAAGCACCGCGTAATTTTGTGTATATGCTTTGCCGTGCCGCTTCTTTATGTTTCTATGGGAAATATGCTCGGTCTGCCTCTGCCTGCGGCAATTTCGTCTCAGGGTGATCCTCTGCTGTTTGCCGCAATACAGCTTGCGCTCTGCCTGCCCGTAATTTACGGCGGCAGAAGCTTCTATATAAACGGCTTCGGCAGTCTGTTCAAGGGTCATCCGAATATGGACACGCTTGTTGCCGTGGGCTCGGGCTCGGCACTGCTTTACAGTCTTTTTGCGCTTGTGAAAATTGCACTCGGAGATACAGCCTATGCTGAAAATCTGTTTTTTGAAAGCGCGGCTGTTGTGCTGGCGCTTGTACTTCTCGGCAAATACTTTGAAGCTCACAGCAAGGGCCACACCTCCGATGCAATAAAGGCACTGACGGAGCTTGCGCCCGAAACCGCCACCGTGACCCGCCACGGCGCAACGGGGGAGGTTCCCGTAAACGAACTGCGCGAGGGTGACGTGATAACGGTATTTCCCGGTGGAAGATTTCCCTGCGACGGAATTGTCACAAGCGGAGTTTCCACCGCCGATATGTCCATGCTGACGGGCGAAAGTCTGCCCGTTACAATAGAAGAGGGAAGCGCCGTAACGGGCGGAAGCATAAACGGCGAGGGCAATATTGTGTTTACGGCAGCAAAGGTCGGCGGCGATACGGCGCTTGCTCAGATAATCCGCATGGTAGAATCTGCGCAGGGCAAGAAAGCACCTATAGCGAAAATTGCCGACAAGGTGGCAGGTGTGTTTGTACCTGTTGTCATTGCGATTGCCGTGATTTCCGCTGCTTTGTGGGCAATTTCGGGGAAAAGCGCGGAATTTGTGCTGAATGTGTTCGTTTCCGTTCTTGTGGTTGCCTGCCCCTGCTCCCTCGGTCTTGCAACACCCACGGCAATCATGGTGGGCACGGGACGCGGCGCCGAGCTTGGTGTTCTATTTAAAAGCGGTGAGGCGCTTCAGGCACTGTCGGGTGTCAGTACCGTAGTTCTTGACAAAACCGGCACCATCACCGAGGGCAAGCCCGTTATCTGCGATATATTCTCCGTAATTGACGAAAACGAGCTTCTGAATATCTGCGCGGCGGCGGAAAAGGGTTCCGAACACCCCGTGGCAAAGGCCATCGTTGAGGAAGCCGAAAAACGCGGTCTGGGCAAAGGCGTTTACAATACTCTCACCGCTCTGGCGGGCAGGGGAGTAAAGGCGGAGTATGATGGCATGGAAATTCTTATAGGCAGCGAAAAGCTCATGCTGGAGCAATTGGTTGACATAACACAAGCAAACGAAGCGGCGGAAAATATGAAGGACAAGGGCGAAATGCTCATGTATGCCGCCGTTGACGGTGTCTTTGCGGGACTTTTCGGTGCGCTTGACCAAATCAAAGAAAACAGCGGTGTTGCAATTGCAAGTTTGCATAACAATAATATTAAAACAATTATGTTGACCGGAGATAACGAAAAAGCTGCTGAAGCAATTGCGGAAAAGGTGTATATGTCCGATTACATTGCCAACGTTCTGCCCGAAGGCAAGGCGGGAGAGCTTGAAAAAATCAAGGCGACAGGCGAAAAGGTCTGCATGGTGGGCGACGGAATTAACGATGCCCCTGCACTTGCCGCCGCCGACGTGGGCATCGCCATAGGAAGCGGAACTGACGTTGCCATAGAATCCGCCGACATTGTTCTCATGGGTAAGGAGCTTGACAGCCTGCTTACAGCCGTGCGGCTTTCTGAAAAGGTTATGCTTAACATCAAAGAAAATCTTTTCTGGGCTTTTTTCTATAACTGCATAGGCATTCCCTTTGCCGCAGGAGTGTTTTATGCCTTCGGAGGTCCCTTGCTTCCGCCCATGTTTGCGGGTGCGGCAATGGCGCTCAGCTCTATTACCGTTGTAAGCAATGCGCTGAGATTGCGCAGGTTTAAATAATTATGTAAACTAAATACCGTACTGTCATTCTGAGGAATGAAGTGACGAAGAATCCCCTAATAAAGTAAAGGGGGGATCCTTCGCTTCGCTTAGGATGACAGTTTTTTTACTCGCTCAGGATGACAGTTTTTTATTCCATCTTGACAAATATGCTACCTAGTATTACTATGTAGCTGCGAACTACATAGTAATACTAGGTAGCGGGAGGGTTGTGTATGATTCCAGGACAGATGCTTAAGGGAAATCTGGAGGACTGCGTTCTGGCAATAATCAGCATGGGCGAGACCTACGGATATGAGATAGTGCAGAAGCTTGAGGAGCTCGGCTTCGGACATATTGCGGAGGGAACGGTATATCCGCTTTTGCTTCGCCTTGAAAAGCAGGGCTTTGTTGTGACGGAAATGCGCGAGTCGGGATTTGGCCCGAAACGAAAATATTATACTATTACCTCAGAGGGTAAAAAGGAAATAGTTAGCTTTATTGGATCCTTCCGCGAGCTTGCGGAGGCGGTTGAAAGACTCATGACAGAGGTGGCTGAAGGTGAACAAGGAAACTAAGAAACTGCTGATTGAAAACAACAAGCTTGAGCAGAAGCTCAGCAAGGAGACAAACGCAATCCTGACGGACATGGTGGTATATATCCGCGGGGCAAATATAACAGAGTACAATCAGGAAATAGTGCGTCGGGATATAACAAATATGCTCATTGAAGGGCAGGAAAGAGGTTTGAGCGCCGCTGAGGTTATCGGAGATGACTATAAGGCGTTCTGCGATGCGGTGATAGCCGAAATGCCGCAGATGACAAAAAAGCAGAGGCTCATAAGCTATATTCAGCTTATGTGTATGTGCTTCGGCATACTGCTCTTTATATGGGCGGTGTTTGCTCTGCCGAAGGGAAATGCGAGACATATGGCTGTTACACTGGGCGATGTGATTACGGCTGTGCTGATAATTACGGCTTCCATCGCAGTAGTGGGAATCGTAACAAAAAAGTCCCTTGACGGAATAAAAATTAAAAAGTGGCTTGCCTGCGTGCTGTTTGGAATTGCCGCGGCACTGTGCATACTGCCCAGCCTGCTTTTCCGCAGGGTCATTGCCGTTGTTCCAACGGTCGTTGTGCTGATTATCGCGCTTATACTTATAGCTGCGGACAGATTGATCGATAATAATTGATACTAATCTTCAATAAAAACATATAATTTGAAGCGGTCTGATTTCCGTCATGCGACGTTGAAGCCCTTGGAAATACGACAGTATTCCCCGCAGTCTTCGCCTTGCCTGACAAAAATCATCCTCGCTTCATTCTTAAAG